>JBAVRC010000714.1:0-5715 GCA_049694615.1 Thermosynechococcaceae cyanobacterium
GAACTGGTCCACCAATGGTTTGGCGACTTGGTGGTGATCAAACATTGGTCCCATGCCTGGATTAAGGAAGGCATGGCCTCCTACTCAGAAGTCCTCTGGACCGATGCCGAATATGGCACCGAGGAAGCAGCTTACTACCGTCTCCAGGAAGCACGACGGTATTTCACCGAAGACAGTACGCGCTATCGCCGCCCCGTGGTCACCCACATCTATCGGGAAGCCATTGAACTCTATGATCGCCACATTTACGAAAAAGGCTCCTGCATCTACCATATGATTCGGGCTGAGCTGGGCGACGATCTCTTCTGGCGGGCCATTCGGACCTTTGTCCAAGACAACGCCCATCGCACGGTAGAAACCGTCGATTTGCTGCGGGCCATCGACCACGCCACCGGGCGCAATTTAGCCTTTTTATTCGATCAATATGTGTTTCGCGGTGGTTACCCGGCCTACAAGGTGGCCTACAGTTGGGACAGCGACGCCAAACTGGCCAAGGTAACCCTGACCCAAACCCACATGGACGCCAAAGACCCGGATCGCGATCGCTTTGACCTCAAAATTCCCCTCTCCTTCAGCGTCTTTAAGCGCAAAACAGTGTCGGTACTGCAAACCTTAACGGTGCGAGTCCATGAAGCGGAGCAAGCCTTTTACATCCCCTTGCCAGAGAAACCGAGCTTTATCAGTTTCGATGTGGGCAATCATGTGCTCAAAACCGTGACCCTGGAGTACCCGTTCCCGGAATTAAAAGCGCAACTTCAGCATGACCCCGACCCCCTCTCGCGGATTTATGCAGCGGAGGCGATCGCCAAGAAGGGAAATCTGGAAGCGGTGAAGGTTTTGGCTCATGCCCTCAAAACCGATCAGTTCTGGGGGGTACGGGCGGAAGTGGCCCAATTGCTCTCCACCCTCAAGCTGGATCAAGCCTTCGAAGCGCTGGTGGCTGGGTTGCAGGATCCAGAAGCCCGTGTGCGCCGTGGCGTGGTGGAGGCGATCGCCGCCTTCAAAACCAACGACAGTTACAAAGCCCTCAAACCCTTCGCCGAAAAAGGCGATCCGAGCTATTCCGTAGAAGCGGCGGCAATTTCGGCATTGGGCAAGATTGCCGCCTCGCCCTTGCCGGACAAACCGAAGGAGGAGAAAGTTCTCAAGTTGTTTAAAACCGTACTTAAGGATCGGGGCGGTTGGAACGAAACAGTTCGGGTCGGGGCCATTTCGGGTCTCAGCCAACTGAAATCCTCGGCAACGGCTTTAGCGATACTGCTGGACTATACGGTCCTCGGCACACCTCAGCCTCTCCGGTTATCAGCCATTCGAGCCCTGGGGGCGATCGCCTCCGGCCAAGCTGCAGCACAAGTGGATCAAATTTTGGAACGGCTGGCCGCTTTGGCGGATGAATCGTTTTTCTTGACCCAGGTTTCGGTGGTGGTGGCATTGGGGCAAATGGAAACCCCAAAGGCGATCCAGGTATTGGAGCGACTGGCCCATCGCACCCCAGATGGACGGGTAAGACGCATGGCGGAAGAGGCGATCCAAACCGTAAAACGAGCGATTGGTTCGGAACAAGCCCTTAAAACCATTCACAGCGAATTGGAATCGTTGAAACAGACCCATCAAGCCCTCAACAGTCGGTTGTCGGAACTAGAGGCCAAGCACAAAAAAGACAAACCCGGCGGTTGACCTGTGTTTTTGCGGTTCAGGGATCTGAGGCTGAGGTTGGCCCTATCAAGGGGCTTTCAACCCAATCGTGATCGCAAAATCAGTTGGCACCGTTCCGTCAATGGGCACCACATCAATCTGATAATTGCCCGAAGCCGATACCTGGGATTCCCAGTTCAATACCTTTTGTCCCGTACTCATCGCTTGACCCGATGGATCGCGAACCGTGAGGGTCACCCCTTGATTCCCTGCTACGGCGGCTGACAGCACCTCTCCTGCATTGACTGGAAGGGTATAGCGTTGCACATGGGCTGGCGCTAATCGTCCGTTGAGGGATTGATCTGGTGCGCCCGGGGCCAAGGTCAGAGGGGTCTCATCGAGCACTGTTTCCAGTGCAGATGGCGGGGGTGAGGGACTGGGTGAGGGCATGACCACTGGCTCGGGGGGAACCGCTTCTGCTAGCGCAATCGCCAATCGAAACGGTTGTGCAGTGTCTGATGCCCCATTGCGGATCTTGACAAAATAGGTTCCGGTTTGGGGCAACGTGCCTTGCCAACTTAAAACATCTTGGCTTTGGGGGCTGGCGGCGGTTAAATCGGATTTCAGTACCGTAAAGGTGACATCCATGCCACTAAGTTGGGCCGACAACAGGTTGCCAACCGTCCCTGCAAATCGATAAGTTCGCTCGTCGCCCCCATTGAGCGTTCCTGCCACCGTCGCCGTTTGACCCGGTTTCAGGTCCAAGGCTTCGCTATAGCGAACCGTGGTGGAGGGGGTCGGTTCCGGCGATCGCGTTTCCACCGGGGATGGCGAAACCGACGGGGATGGAACCGAGGGAGCCTTGGTCCAGTTTTGCAACATCAACATCTGCATCAACAGCCAGCCCGCGCCAGCGGAAAGGACCGCTGTGACCAGCCCTGCTGCCATCAGCGCGCCATTTTTGAAAACGGGTGCAGGACGTGAACCCGGACGTCGCCGCGTCACCGATCCTTTCTTGACGGGAGGAATAATGACTTTCGGTCGGCGCGGTCGCTGGGTTGGACTGGCTTTGGCTTGCTCCAGGGGGATGGTTCCGACAAGGGACGGTCCCGGCCTGTTCGATGGGGGAACAGACGTTTCGGCCAAAGGAGACTTCTTTTGCCCAGGATTGGGGGGCGGAGCCCTGTGCAATGCTTGCAACACCTCGTCAGCTGTGGCATAGCGATCGCTGGGTTTGTGGGATAACATCTTATCGAGAATGGCGGCAAATCCGTCGCTGACAGTGGTGTGCGATCGCCATTGCCAGACCGCTGCGGCATCGTCGAAGAGTTGGGCGGGTTCCAACCCGGTTAACAGGACCAAGCAACAGACCGCCAATGCGTACAGATCGCTGCTGGGGTAAGCCCGCCCGGACTGCAATTGCTCAATGGGCGAATAGCCAAACTTGCCGACCACCGTCCCGGCAGGAATCGCCTGGGTTTGTTGCAACTCCGTCACCACCGTTTTGACCACACCAAAGTCGATCAGGACAGGTAGTTGATCGGCGGTTCGCAACATGAGATTGTCTGGCGATAAGTCGCGATGGATAATTCCCTGACCGTGAATATAGTCCAGAATCGGCAACAGTTGTGCGAGGAGCAGCCGGATTTCGGGTTCCGCAAAAAGCTGGTTGGTTTGCGATCGCTGCTGGAGCAAGGATCGGTAGGTTTCTCCTTCCACATAATCTTGGACCAGAAACAGACGGTGTTGGCCCGCCACTTCCTCCGCAAAGAACCCGCGAAACTGGGGCACCTGGGGATGCTGAAGTTGATAGAGGGTTTGGGCTTCCCGTTGAAACAGGGCTTTGGCCTTGTCAAACACCGTTCCATCGTTGGTATTCGCACAAAACTCCTTCACCACACAGCGCTCGCCAAAGCGACCCTGATCCTCGGCCAAATAGGTTCGCGCAAAACTCCCCTCCGCCAACAACTGCAACAGTCGATAGCGCCGTTGTAAAACAGTCTGGGCGGATAAGGACAATGACATGGTTGAACCTGTGGAATAAGGTTAGACCGTTGGTGGCTCGACCCAACGCCCATCGGATTTGATGAGGTCGATCAGGGCTTCAACGCCTTGGTCTTCAGGAACCTTTTTAACTTCATCCCGACCCCGATAAAGGGAAATAAAGCCCGGTTGCTTGCCCACGTATCCATAGTCGGCATCGGCCATTTCGCCGGGACCGTTGACAATACACCCCATCACCGCAATATCCAACCCCGTAAGGTGGTTGGTGGCATTGCGCACTTCATGAAGGACGTCTTCCAGGTTAAATAAGGTCCGCCCACAGGAGGGACATGCGACATATTCCACCATGGTCTTCCGCAACCCCAAGGCTTGCAGAATGCTGTAACACACCGGAATTTCTTTCTCCGGGGCTTCGGTTAGCGAGACGCGAATGGTATCGCCAATGCCTTCCGCCAGAAGGGTACCAATGCCTGCAGTGGATTTAATGCGGCCATATTCGCCATCCCCCGCTTCGGTCACGCCTAAGTGCAAGGGATAGTCCATCCCCAGGTCATCCATTCGCTGAGCCATGAGTCGATAGGCCGCCAGCATCACGGGCACCCGCGATGCCTTCATGGAAATCACCAGATTATAAAAATCGAGAGACTCGCAAATTCTGATGAATTCCAAGGCAGATTCGACCATGCCTTCCGGGGTATCGCCATAGGTGAACAGCATCCGTTCCGCGAGGGAACCGTGATTGACCCCAATCCGCATGGCTTTGTTCTGATCCCGCAGGGATACGACCAGAGGCTCTAGGGCCGTCCGAATTTGATCGCCAATTTCGGCAAATTCAGCGGGGGTATATTCCGTGCGATCGCTCTTGGGCTTTTCAAACACGTACAACCCCGGATTAATCCGCACCTTATCCACATGCTGGGCCACTTCTAGAGCAATTTTCATGCCGTTGTGATGCACATCGGCCACCAAGGGGACGGCTTGATAGGTATCCATTAACTGTTGCTTAATGGTCGCCAAGGCTTTGGCATGGGCCATACTGGGCACGGTCACGCGCACAATTTCGCAACCGATTTCATGGAGGCGGCGAATCCCCGCAACGGATCCCTCAATATCGAGGGTGTCTTCGTTGATCATGGATTGGACGACGACGGGATTTCCGCCACCGATGACCACGTTGCCCACAGAAACGGGGCGGGTTTTGCGGCGGGGTAAGGTGGTATCGGTAATGGACCAGAGGGCTTGGGCTGAGTCAGGTTTCGATAAGGTCTGCATATCAATTTACGGCAGAGAAGACGGCAATAAAAATAGGGTGACGGATGGCATTCAGAACCTATCTGGGCCTAGGATGGCGGGGCCACTGGCCCCTCTACGACATTTTTGAAATTTTGTGGCCCCTTGTAGGCCGACAGTTTGCCTAATTCGGCTAGAGACTGGGCACCGCTCACCACTGCCTTTTGCACATGCCAAGTCGGAAAACCTTCAACTTTAGCCGCTTTGCATAAATCGGGTTTAGGATTGGGTCCCTTGGGATCGCACTCAATGTAGTTCACCTTAGCGAAGGCTTCCTTGCCGAACAGTTGCTTTTGATCGTGGCAGTGTGGACACCAGTAAGCCCCGTACATTTTGGCATCGATTGCCGTCAAATGTTCTGCCAATGCAATCTCGGCTGGCCCGGAATTGGTGGTGATGGGAAACATTTCGTTGGCTGTCGCTTTCGGTCCAGAAACACTTTGGTAAAGCACCAAGGTCCCCATGACCGCAACCACTGCCACAACAATTCCGGTAAAGAAGACCTGCCCTAAATCCGGCCATTCCCGGCCAAACAGGGTGAGCAACAACATCAAAACGGTGAAGGTGGCCGAGGCAATGCAATAGATACAAATTCCGGCGTTAATCTTAAAAAACAACAGATACATCAGGTAACCGCTGAAGGTCACCATGGAGATCGACCCAATCAGGAGCAACAGCCAGGTCCAATCTTCTAGCGTTTTGCGCAGTTCTTTTTGCTTTTGTGGGTTAAACACTAAGGGGGACAGGGCAAAGACTGCCATTCCCCCATAGGCCAGGGTACCAAAG
>JBAVRC010000715.1:0-2872 GCA_049694615.1 Thermosynechococcaceae cyanobacterium
GAGAGCGGCCATAGGGCGACCGTGGAACCTACCGAAAGTGTAAAGCGCTTTGCTCTATCCCCACCGATGCATGAGGAAGTTCCTGGGCCAACGACCAGAATGGGAGAGAGGGGGCGATCGCACACGCTTTGCCCGAAGTGCAGAATGATAGCCGTCCCCCGAACGACCCAATCAAAAAATCTGGCCCGTCTTTGCGTAGCGAAGCGTGCCTAGGCTTTCGCTGAATGGTAGCTTAGCTTTCGCCTCTATGTGCTGCTGGAAGCTGCATCACCCGCTTAAACACGGCTGAAAGCGGTGTGGGTCGCTTTGCGATCGCCATTGCTCTTTTGGATCGTCACGGATCGACTTTGCTATTGTTCAGTGGATGAGGATGTGGCGAAAGCGAAGCGTAGGTTAGCTTTCGCCTTTATGCCGAAGCACAAGAACTGCGGAGCAAGCTTTATGCCGTCGAGCGATAGGCGAAAGCTGGGCGTTATCGATTTCGCAACAAAAAAAGGCAGGCCCGCGCGAACGGACCCGCCGAGAAACCTAAGCGGCAACGAGTGGGCAGCAGTGGAAGATGCTGGCTAGGTGCTTAACTACGGACTGCTTGTGCCGGAAATGGATGCACGATGGCCCGTAGATATGAACGCCCGTAGCGCCCAACTGCTCAAGCCGCCGTGCCGCTGCCTGCTCAAAGCCCAACGGCACGTCAGCCAGCGCCGTGACCTGGCGAGACACGACGCGAATGTGACAAGAGGACCAAAGCAGCGAGACAGCAGGGCCGGAAGCAGACACAACTGAAGTAGACATGGCAAGAAACCAAACACAACGGTGTGGTGGTACTGCCTTATCTGGCTAGAATGCAGAGCGTGATTTGAGGCAAGGGTGGGGCTACCGAAAAATTAATCAAAGCCGAAGGCAACCTTATTGCCCCATTAGGAGGATGTGCGACTGAGGGCTGAGCCGGACGAGGGACTTTTGCGATCGCCCTGTGGACTTTTGCGGCGATGCCCGAACCGACCGGAGCCGGACGAGGGACTTTTGCGATTGTCCTGTGGACCTTTGCGGCGTAGGGAGGGGAGCGCACCGGACGCCCTTGCCTTTTCCAGAGGCAGTAAAATAGAGCACCTGTGTGAAAAACCCCGTGGGCTACACCCCTTTGGGGGGTAGGGGGGGATGACCGTTGTGCTTCCTATTCGTCTTCGTTATTGTCGATGAGGTTGCTATTGCTTATCCCGTAGCTTTGCGCCGTAGGTTGCTTTATGCCGTCGAGCGATAGGCGATCGCTTGCTGTAGCATATTGTTACGCTTTCTTTGCCTCCTGCTAATACTTTCCGTTTAAGATCCTTTGTACGCAAGGTTCATGGTCTCTTCCTATTTCTGGGAGAGATTTTTTGTTCTGGGGGATGAGGATGTTTTCGGAGCTAAGGCGTAGGCTTTGCTCCGAGCAAGGCTTTTGCCCGTAGCGGGTCTTTACCCTTCCGCTTTAGACAGATCCATCGCCGACGTTGCTAAGCGAAGCCTTTTGTCAGTTCTCTTTTCTTCAATGACCTGATTTCAATATTTTGGGCATTCTAGAAAGGTCGGCGATCGCTTGCGATCGCCGACCCCCTTTTGTGGCTTGCACCACAGCTATATCTTATCGAGGCTTTAGCTGTGGACAACAATGACGAACCCAAGCACTGGATTCCTGATGCGATTGAGGAAACAACCGATGGAATCTCTAAACTTACCCCTGTTTTACAAGCGTATTGGGTTGGTGCGCTGCTGTTTGTGATTTTGATGCTTTCGGTTACGGGCTGTTTGGTGAGTGTTTTGTTGGTGTGGCGATCGCACCCTGTCGATTTCAATAAACTGATGGACAATCCCCGTGGGATACTAACCCGTCGTTAATTTCC
Source organism: Thermosynechococcaceae cyanobacterium (assembly GCA_049694615.1). GTDB lineage: Bacteria > Cyanobacteriota > Cyanobacteriia > Thermosynechococcales > Thermosynechococcaceae > JAAURS01. The sequence goes on from JBAVRC010000715.1 coordinate 1,881, forward strand.
TTTTGGCGGACTTATTCCGGCTTGAGCTTAATGGGCCTAAACCCAAAATCGAAGGCGATCGCGTAGAAATGGTTTGGCTCGGTTTCTAATCCGCCTTCAGCATCTTCTACCCCCAGAACGATATGTTTAAAGTTCGATGCTTGGGCGATCGCCTGGGTATCTTTAATCCCGGCGAGCTGCACATTCTGCGATTTATAGGCTGAAATGGGATCGTCCAATGTGCCGCGTTTGAGGATCAGATGGTTGATGGTGGCTCCGAGTCGTCCGATCATCGCTACATTGCGTTTGAATGCACCTTGCGATCGTAACTCTAAAGCATCGTCTCGGTCGATCTCAATGGCACTGATGGCGGTTCGGCTGCGATCGCCCCAAAAACATTTCTGGGTTTCTAGGTCTATGTAGAGGAAGGTATCGGGTTCCTTGAAGGGATCATTCCCTCGTGCAAAGAAACGCGGGTCTGAGTAGGTCACTTCGGTGATGACTGAGTTTGTTAGGGTGACGTGACGTTCGATCATTAGGACATCTCCCATTTCGTTGCTGGGGTCTTGATGTTGGGTTGTGCTGTATGAATCGACTGTTCCGGTGATTTCTAAGTCACGCTCATAGGTGCAATCGTCATCGGTGAAAACGACTTCATTATTTTCAGAATAATAAGCACTTTTATAGACACTTTCTGCATGTCGGTTAATTTGTGTTCTGATGGTCCCGGTTGAGACTTTGGATGCGGTGTAAGGCGCTGAAACGTTATGTGTTGACCAGGTGTTATTGAACTCTTTTTCGCCGGGTGGATAGTTTGATTCTAGTTCGATATCTAGATCATATTTTCTAATCTCATTATCTTGACTAATCATGTCAAAGTCCTGATGATTTTCAGCTATTTCTGGGACTGTATCGATGAAGCCTCCCCAAACCTGGTCAATAGGCAGCGGCCCTTCTAAATGAAAGTTATACTCGGCACTCTCTGAGGTCTCCTCATCGTTGTCGGTGTTGAT
>JBAVRC010000716.1:0-2602 GCA_049694615.1 Thermosynechococcaceae cyanobacterium
CTTGTTAATTGGATCTGTAAAAATTCTCGATTTCCAAAAAAAAATAATTTCTACGACTGCAAAACCGCGTGAAGTCAATATTTCGAAAGGGATTAATAAAATTAAAAATGTCATAATAATAATGCAAGAGAATCGTTCTTTTGACCATTACTTTGGAACCTTTCCTGGTGCCGATGGTATTCCAATGATTAAAGGCTATTCAACCGTTTGCATTCCTGATACACAGGCTGGTCGATGTATCAAACCATTTCATACTTCCAGAGATCTTCTTATTGGTGGACCACATGGATCACTACCCCATATTAAAGATGTTAACGGGGGGAAAATGAATGGTTTTATTAACACCAATAGGGAGATCGGAGCAACTATTGCACCTTACGATGTTGTAAGTTACTACGACGATAGAGAAATTCCAAACTATTGGACTTATGCTCGAAAATTTGTTCTTCAAGATCGAATGTTTGAACCTATTGCTTCATCAAGTCTTCCAGCTCATGTATTTATGGTTTCTGGTTGGTCTGCAAAGTGTGAGCCGCACAAACCACTAAGCTGTAAAAGTGAAATTGATACTCCAGAAAATTATGCCTGGACCGATTTAACCTACATGCTTCAAAAAAAAGGTATAAGCTGGAAATATTATATTAATGGTGCACCGAAAGGAGTCCATGGCGATTCTTTGGAGCCTGATTGTGAAGATAGTAATGAGATTATGTGTGTAGAAAAACAGGCCTCAGTAGACAAGCCAGGGACATGGAATCCACTTCCGGGTTTTGACACTGTTATTGAAAATAGACAGCTGCATAATATTCAAGATGCTTCTAACTTTTATACGGATGCAAAGAATGGCAATCTTCCTTCAGTTTCATGGATAATTCCAAGTGCTCGTTATAGTGAACATCCACCAGCTTTGACAAGTCCAGGTCAAACTTATGTTACTGGTCTTGTTAATTCAATTATGAAGAGTCCTCAGTGGAATAGTTCAGCCATTTTCATTTCTTGGGACGATTGGGGTGGTTTTTACGATCATGTTGTTCCACCGCAAATTGCGGACCAACTTGGGTATGGGATGCGCGTTCCTGGCCTTATGATTAGCCCTTATGCTAAGAAAGGATTTATCGATCATCAAACTTTAAGTTTTGATGCATATCTTCAATTTATCGAAGATATTTTTCTTGATGGTCAGAGAATTAATCCTAAGACAGATGGCCGTCCAGATTCTCGACCTGTTGTCCGTGAGAATGTTCCCAAACTTGGGGATCTTGCTCAAGAATTTGATTTTAATCAACCGCCCAGACCTCCTTTAATTTTGTCACCTAATCCTTAAGCATTAAGAGTGAAAAAAACACTGTTTGAAGAGTGGTGGTTTCGAATAAGCAGCTAAAAGCTGCCTTCTCCGACAAGGGTCTAAAGATCAAAGATAAAGAACTGCGCTTGAGACCTTAACGGGTGACAAGGTAGCTCTAGCCCATACGTGCCAGAGCTTTGAGATAATGGAGGGGTCAAAAAAAGGGAGCATCTATGGCTCCCCCAAAAAATATGTTCCCTCCATATTACCAAACCCTCCTGCAAACGCATCTCAACGAAAGTCAGTACCTAACGCTCCAACTGTTGGTGTTAATGTTGTAGGCTCATCGTCAGGTCAAACTCTCCGTTTTAGGGCTCACTTGGGAATAAGGTTATAAGTAAAACTAATTGGAGAAACAGGCAATCAGTCTCATTCGTAGATGCTCAAAATTGATAAAGCCATAAGCCTGACGTTTAATCAACTTAATTTTATTATTAATTCCTTCCATAACACCGCTAGTCGTTCGGTTGTCAAAATAGTTACATATGCCATCAATGTGGTTTTTTACAGTGTTAACGGAATCATTATAAAACTTAGATGCTTTGTAAGGATTCAGGTGATGGGGTTGACAAAAGCGTGGAAATGAATAAGGTAGCAGAATGAAGATTGCTGCAATACCACCGACAGTCGAACGAGCGAGCCTGATGACAAGGTCAACAGAAGAGTTGGTCGAGTTGGTGTTAGGATTCAGGTGCTAGGGAGTGGTATGAGAGAAGGCATAGCCTGACTTTCTGGGTCAGCAAACGCCATCAAGGCTTGGACGAAGAATCCAAAAGCAGACCGAGCTTGAGAGCTACAGGTTTGAATGACCGTCAATAAAATAGCCGTTTGTGCAAAGCCTTTCATCGAACGTGAACCGCCACAGACCTTGCGCTTAGTGACAGCAAGCCTCAAAGAACGTTCCGAGCGATTGTTGCCCGGTGGAACCTCAGGATGGTCCAAAAAATACCACTATTGCTGGGCTTTGTCGCGCAACGAGCGCAACAAGATCCCCGCAGCATAGCCCGCTTTGGGGAGCCACAGATCCAGAGTTGTTTGGACCTGGATCTTGAAACCTGCAGCCCAATGGTGGTAGGCCGTAGCATCGTCAGTTTCTCGCCACTGTCGATGCGCTCTGAAGGCCGCATCGATCAAATCAATAAACACTTGCCCCAGTTGTGGATTGTTTCCATGTTTGAGCTTGATCACTTTGGCGAAATGCCGTTTCAAATGGGCCAGACATTTTTGCTGCGCCCTGACCGGATACCCGTTATAGAC
>JBAVRC010000717.1:0-2366 GCA_049694615.1 Thermosynechococcaceae cyanobacterium
AGAGCCTATAGGCTATGCTTTTCATCACGTATTTCCTGACACTTTCATAAATTTGGAGGGGTTCAGCAAAGATCTTTGCCTAGAGAGGGTTTCAGATTTTTCTCTGGTGAGAGTAACAAAAGAGGGATAGTCTCCAGCTCGTTGTGTCCCACCCTTGGTAAGGGTGAGGTCACGAGTTCAATCCTCGTCACGGGCTTTGGTTGGGGAAACATGCACAGTAAGGCTTTTGGGAGTTCTAAACAACTTCTGAAGGTCATTTTGATTGTCAATCAGACATCGAAGATAGGCTGCTTGCATTTATGAGTGAGTTATATTGTTGTATACAGCAATATTTTAATAATCATGGGGAATCCAAATCCTAGGCCAGAGAACTTAAAACCGATCCCTCGCATGGATGACACCACGGAGCCACTTGCTGCTATTGCATTAATGGCCAGAGTCCCTGTTCATATTGACGCTGTTGTGCGATCGCTGCCCAACCGTTCCGCATGGTTACGCCGGGTCATTACCGAAGCGGCCCAGCGGGAATTGATGAAGGATGGTGAGGGTGCTCAACAGTGAAGGAAAACCGACCGCAGTCCAACTCAAGAGCCTTTATCGACAGAGCCAATGGTTAACCAATGTAGCTTTTGTCCCTATCCATATCGTGCGGTTGGATGAACGCACTGGGAACCTGTTTATCCTGGCAGGCAATGAGGAATCGATAGAACTGCAAATCAACCCTGTTGGAGAGTTGTTATGAGTCAAATAGATTTTGCTGCAATGACCCTGGATGAGGCCAAGCGCTACTTCTTAAAGCATCGTGACGATCAGGAAGCCTTCCATGCCTACATGGACAAACTTCAAGCCTCTGGACGAGCTATCGTCATCGATCCGGTCAACCCGGAATCAGAGACAGCGGCGATCGCACAGATGCAGAAACGCCTTGGCCTGTAAGTTTACCGCAATAACAAAAAATATTGGTAACCAATACATTGAGGTACTTATGCCATTCCAGACCCAGCACACGACCACACCACGCTTAGAGAAGGAGCCGATGGATAGGGACGCGAAAGCCTTCGGCACGCTTCGCTACGCCTTCCGGGTCCGTCAGGGCATCCCAGCCAAGCTGAAGCGGATCCCAAACTGGCAGGCGCGGTTACGGAACTATGTCGAGTTACTGGTTATGAAAGAGGGGGCACAACAAACAATGAAGGATGGTGAGTCATGACCCATAGCAATGGAGTCAATGGCACCTTTGCCGAAAACCTGAATGTCCTAACCGAGCAGATTGGACGACTGACTGAGGTTGTGACCGTTGGCTTTGCCGAGATGAAAGACGGCATGACCGATCTGAAGGACGGTATGAGCGAACTCAAGGCAATCGTTCGAGAACAAGCCGAAACCAGTAAGCGCCAAGAACACCACATCTCGCGTCTCGTTGACACTGTGGCTCGTCAGGCTGAAATTGTCGATGCGCTCATTCGCGATCGCCAAAACCTGTAGGTTGATATATGGGCAAGGCGAGGACATTTTGTCCACAGTCTTATTGAGAAGCCTTGAATGATTTACTGTATATGGATTTGAGCAATGCCGAGAACACCCCTACCAAGGGTGAGGGCAAGCCTCCCTGAACACGACGATAGAAGGCATTTGGTTCTCTATAGATCCTGATATTGCCAAAGTTTTCCCGACTGATGCATCTGTATAATGAAGCACTGCAATTATTGCTCCAAATTGCGCAGTGCCAGAAGCCTAACAAGACCATAGGCTCCCAATCTTGACCGATGGAGAACCAACCCCTCGACGATGGGGATAGGATACCGCCGATAATAGAAGGATGGGTTTCGATATTACACTGCCCTGACGCTCAGTCGTGAGGGTCCCCACTCATTGCGAAGGAAATGGTTTGATGATCTCTCATGTCTCTGGGTCTCGTTCTGAACCCGCCGCTCCGTCTGTTTACGAAGCCCAAACCCAAGCCATTGCCCGTCAATTGCTCGCAGAGACCACCGAAAAGCGATCGCTCTTGGCCAAGGTGCGCGACCAATTGCGCTGGGACGACAAGTTGCTCAACTGGACCATGGAAAACCCCCATTTGCGGGTGCAGTTGTTCCGTCTGATCGATTGTTTACCTGCCCTCACCTCCAAAGCCGAAATCGCCCGTCACCTTCAGGAATACTTGAGCGATGCGACGGTGGAATTGCCCCAAGCCCTGAAGGGGTTGCTTAACTTTTCGGCCCCCGACTCCATGCCGGGGCAAGTAGCTGCAACCACCCTGGCCACTGCCGTAGAAACCCTGGCCCGCAAATACATCGCCGGCGACACCCTCAAACAAGCGCTCAAAAGTATTGAAACCCTCCGCAAACAGTCCATGACCTTTACGG
>JBAVRC010000718.1:0-8573 GCA_049694615.1 Thermosynechococcaceae cyanobacterium
GGCCCGGTTTGATTGAAGCCTATCGATCCTACCTGCCTGTTTCACCCAGCACACCCATTGTGACCCTCCAAGAGGGCAACACGCCCCTGATTCCGGTGCCTGCGATCGCCGCCCGGATTGGTCGTGAGGTCAAGGTTTATGCCAAATATGATGGTCTCAATCCGACGGGCAGTTTTAAAGACCGCGGCATGACCTTAGCGGTGACCAAGGCCAAGGAAGCTGGATCCCAGGCTGTAATCTGTGCTAGTACGGGAAATACCTCAGCCGCCGCAGCTGCCTATGCCCGCAGAGGCGGGCTGCGGGCATTTGTGTTAATCCCTGAAGGCTATGTGGCGTTAGGGAAGTTAGCACAGGCTCTCCTCTACGGGGCTGAAGTGATTGCCATTCAGGGCAATTTCGATCAAGCCTTAGATATTGTGCGAGATATGGCTGAACGGTATCCCATTACCCTCGTGAATTCGGTTAACCCCTATCGCTTGGAGGGACAAAAAACAGCTGCCTTTGAAATCGTCGATGTCCTTGGCGATGCCCCTGACTGGTTATGTATTCCAGTGGGCAATGCGGGTAATATCTCGGCCTATTGGATGGGGTTTTGCCAATACCAACAAGAAGGTCGATGTCGGAAACTGCCCCGAATGATGGGCTTTCAAGCCTCCGGGGCCGCGCCCTTGGTCTTTGGTAATGTGGTGGACCATCCAGAAACCCTAGCCACAGCGATTCGGATTGGGAACCCCGCCAACAAGGAAAAGGCGATCGCAGCCCAGCAGACCAGTCAAGGGGAATTTAATGCCGTGACCGATGATGAAATCTTAGCGGCTTACCGAATGTTGGCTGCCGAAGAAGGGATTTTTTGCGAGCCAGCCAGTGCGGCATCCGTAGCGGGGTTGCTTAAGACCAGCCATCAAGTCCCAAGTGGAGCAACGGTGGTTTGCGTCCTGACGGGCAATGGATTGAAAGACCCCGATACGGCCCTGAATCAAGAATCCAATCAATTTCGCCAAGGCGTCTCCCCAACCGTGGAAGCAGTATCCAGTGCCATGGGGTTTTAGTTGGCAACCCAGACTAAGGGTCCCCGGAGCAATCTTTTTAAGGCTTGGATTATTCTACAAGGAGAGGATTTTCAAAATATAATATAAACCGGGTTGTTGGCCTGAATTTCAGTCTTAGACTATAATCAACGTGGGCTATCGATCCCCCCGTATAGCTCGGTCGAGTCCTCGAAACGGCAACTTGTCTCGAAAGAGCAAGGCGCAAATTAGTGGGCCTAACCCTTTGTCTTAGGTCATAGAGGTAAGGATGCCACTAATACCGAAAGGACTTTCTTTCAACTTTAAGAAACAAGTGAATAGAAAGTCTAGCCGCCAAGTTTGGGGCACAACATAAGCCACGACAGTATTACACTCTGCTTGGCATTTGAAATCGCAGCGACGAGAACCCTATCTGCATTCCAGGTATTGGAAGGGTCTCAAGCGGTTATGTTCTTTTTTAAGAAGGCTAGGATTCTGTGGTTGCCGTGGGCGAGGCGGTGTTTTAACCTTTGCAGGGTTTGCTAGGCTAGGATTCAAGACTGTCTTGTCTCAATCATAGGTCAAACCCTTAAAATGGCTATGCAAATCCGTCGCCGTCCCCCTAATCCTGCCGTTGCCGTTGAATCATTACGCTACCAAGTCAAAGCCGAGGATGCAGAGCCGCGCAATATCCTAGAAAAAATTGTCTGGCACAAAGAAAAGGAAGTGGACAAACTGCGCGAGCGTTTGCCCTTGATAGATCTGAAAAAGCAACTGCAGGATGCCCCCACTCCCCTCAATTTCTTAGATGCCCTGCGCAACGGCAAAACCACCCCTGCCCTGATTGCCGAAGTTAAAAAAGCCTCCCCCAGTAAAGGCGTCTTTCGCGAGCACTTCGACCCCGTGGCGATCGCCCAAGCCTATGAAGCTGCCGAAGCCAGCTGCCTCTCGATCCTCACCGATGAAGCCTTTTTTCAAGGTAGTTTTGACTACCTCAAACAGGTACGAGCAGCCGTCAACATCCCCCTCCTGTGCAAAGATTTTATTCTGTATCCCTATCAGATTTTCCTGGCGCGATCGCGGGGAGCTGATGCTGTTTTGTTGATTGCAGCCATTTTGCCGGATCAAGATTTGACCTATTTCCTGAAAATTGTCAAGGCATTAGGAATGTGTGCGCTGGTGGAAGTCCACACCCTAGAGGAATTGGATCGGGTTTTAGCACTGACCGATGTGGAACTGGTCGGCATCAATAACCGAAATCTGGAAGATTTTTCCGTATCCTTAGAGGTGACCTGCGCTTTAATTGATCAGCGCCATCAAGCCCTGGCAGACAAAAATATCCTGGTGGTGAGCGAATCGGGTTTACATCAGGCTGCAGATGTGCAAACGGTTGCCCAGGCTGGTGCAAGGGCTGTCTTGATCGGCGAGTCTTTGATCAAGTTAGACCCCACCGATGCGTCTTTCGCGACGGAAACGGAACGCATGCAAACGAAAATCTCAGCCCTATTTAAGTCTTAAGTTCATTCCCCAATGTTCAATTTACCAGAATCCTTTAACCAGCTTCTCACCCCTGAAGAATGTACCCAAATCGATCAAACCCTGCTGCCAACGCGCGATCGCTTTTCTATTCGTATCACCGTCTATAGTTGGCGTTACTTGCAGGAAATGAGTCAGGCGCTTGGCATTGCCATTGAAGATCTGCAACCTGACGAGATTCACGAATGGCTCCATCAAGATTCAACCCTTCAAACCCAAACACTTGCCGATCACTCCTTCATTGACTGGTTCAGCCATCTGTTGATTTCATCTCGCCAACCGCTCACCACGATTGCCCAACAGAAAGGTATTAATATTTCACAATTGACCCTATCAGACATCATTGGCTGGTTTGAAGCCCAAGTCAAGGAAGTACTGTAGATCTGGTACTTTATTTTGCACGATGTTCCATTTATTTAAGATTGCCTATACTGCTTATGTGAAGGCAGGTAGGTAATTAGAACACCATGAGGTAAGTGTCTTTGCCTTCGATAGGTAGAATCCTCAGTTGTTGATTTTGCAGATCGGGTTAATTTATACCCATGTCCTCAACAAAGACGGTCTCGGCGTTCGCAGCCCCCTCGATGCCTGTGCTTGATTCAGAAGGTGGAAGGGCGATCGCAGCCAACCCAACCCCCAAGTACCCATCCGCTCCAAAGACAAGCACAAGGGTAAACTGGATGGTTCCCAACACCCTACGTCATTGATTCAGCCATCGGATACATAACCCCAACCATTAGAATGACAAAGAGAGACCTGCACAGCCTTAGCTGTACGGTTTCAGTGGATTGCGTTCAGGGGATTAGGAGAACATAGATGCCAACCTCATTCAGTTTCGATCAGTGGGGCTTGACCTGGGCGATGGATTCTCAACAGATTTCCGTCGTTGTGGGTGGGGCGATCGCCCTCATGCTGCTGATCGGTTTTGGCCTAAGTCGTCGTCAGCAAAAAAAGCTAACCTCAGCTCAAATTGCCAAAACTCGGCTGGCACAAGACGCTAAAGCTGCCCTCCAGCAGCAGGTAGACAAACTGACGGAGGAAAAAAAAAGTCTGACTGAAGCCCTCTCTCTGGCCAAGCAAGTGGTCACCACCCTGGAACAGGAAGCCACCCACTCGGCCCAAGTCCAAGCCGATGCCAAACAAGCGGTCCAAGCCAAACAAGCGGCTTTGGACCAGTTGGAGGGTGAAATACAGTTACTCCGGCAAGCCAATCAGCGGCTGGAAGCGGAGCAACCGCAGAACCAAAACCGCGTGACAGAACTGCAAAACGAGTTGCAGCAGACCTTGGACGACCTGACCCAAAACACCAATCGATTCGACCAAGCCATTAAAGAAGAGCGCGCCAAAACCCTATCCCTGCGCCAAGAAATTCTAACCCTGACCCAAGCCAAGCAGAACCTACAAGATCAACTCCAACAGGCCCAAGTCCAAGCCGAGGAGAGGGAACGCGATCGCCAATCCGTTCTGGCAGACAAGGCCCAGTTTGAAACCGCTCAGGCCCAGGCCCAAGCGCAAATTTCCAACCTCGAACATCAATGCACCCAGTTATCCCAACAACGCCAGCGGCTGGAAACACAACTGCAACAAGAGCAACAAACCTTCGAGGAACAGTTTGCGATCCAACAAACGGCGATCTCCGGCCTACGCCAACAACTGGCACAGGCAACCCAAAGCGATTCAGGGTTGGCCCAGGCTCAAGCCCGCATTGCTGAACTGGAACCCCAGATTGATACCCTCACCCAACACCTACAACAGGCCGAAACCGACCTAGCCGCACAACAACACCGCAATGACACCTTGCAACAAACCCTAACCCAGGCTCAAGAATCTGCTGCAGCCGAACTTCAGTTACTGCAAGCCCAGGTTCAAAATCAAGAAGCGCAGTCCGCGCTTGTGCTGGAACTGGAAACGGAGCTACAAACCGCCCAACAAACCAACCAAGATCTAGACACACAACTTCGGCATCTGACCCAAGAATTGGCCCAAATGACGGCTCGGGCAACGGCCCAACGCGATACGGACCATCCGTCGGACGATGCAACCGTGGCTGCTTTAGAACAGCAATTGGCCGCCCTGCAACAGGAAAATAACGAGCTTTTGGCTACCCTGGAAGCCCAGGAAGCGGCGTTTCAAACACAGGTTGCAGCGATCGCCACGTTGGAAACACGCATTGCTGAAATCGATCAGACCCAAACCCAACTGGACGAAAGTCTCGCAGCCGCCCGATCTGAGGCAGCGGAACTGCAAGCCCAAGTTGAGGCGCTCCGACGAGAAAATGCCGCATTGGGCCAGACCCTGCAAGACGCTGAGGCCAAACCCGAACCCCTAGAACGCCAAATTCAGGATCTGTCCCAAGAGCGCGATCGCCTCGAACGACTGTATCAAACGGCCCAACAAGAACACCTCCAGGTGAACCAGGAGAAATCCCAACTGGATGCAGCCTTGGCCGAAGCCCAAGCGCAGCAGGCTGACTTGCAAGATCAACTGCAACGGCTTTCCGAGGCCCAGGAACAAAACCTGGCCGATTTCCTCGCGGCTCAGGAGCGCCTCGAAACCCTCGAACAACGACTACAAACCCTCGAGCAACGAAATGTTGACCTCACCGTCGCCCTCGATGCAGCCATAGCCCAAGCGTCTGACATCGAACCTCAGGTCCAGACGTTGACCGAAGAACGCGATCGCCTCGAACACAACCTGCGCGAAGCCGAAACAACGGCCCAGGCGATCCAACAGCGTCTAACGGAAGCCGAGCAACGCAATCAAGACCTCAGTGACGCATTACAGAGCACCGAAGCCCAACCCCTCGCCCTCCAAGTTCAACTTGCCGCCACCACCCAAGACCGCGATCGTCTGGCCGACGAATTGCAAACGACCCAAGATATCTTGGCCGTTGTCCAAGATCACTTGAAGGAATTAGAAGCACGAGCTGCCCAATCCCAGACCTCAGAGATGAGCGACGTCGATGCGGAACCGTTGGCGTTGCTTCAACAAGAGCGCGATCGCCTCAGCCAAGACTTGCTAGGGACCCATGCCACGGTTGTTGCCTTGGAGCAACAGGTTAGCGCCCTACAAAAGGAAAAAGTCCAGCTAGCCGAAGCCATGAAAATGGCCAAAGCGGTGGTTTCATCTTTGGAGCAGCAAGTCAAAGACTTAACCACAGCCCAATCTTCTGTTCCGGTTGTGTCCTTGCCGGACGAACCGTTGCCAACCGTTCAGAAACCCAAGTCCCAAGTCCCGGCGGCTGTCCCAGACGCGACACCCGAACCCGTCGTTGTTCCGCCGACAGCCCAGTCTGCCAAGCCCCTTGACGGTCGGTCCTTTGTCATTACAGGGAAACTAGAAAGCCTCAGTTCCGATCAAGTCCAAGCCCTGATTGAAGGCGCGGGGGGCCGCATTAATGAACATCCGAGCGCCCAAACCAGCTATGTGGTGGTGGGCGCAAATCCGGGCAAAAAGCTCAAAAAAGCCGAAAAACATCAAATTCCTCAATTAACGGAAGCCCAATTGCTGGAGTTGCTAGGCGTTGAGTCAGGGCATGGCACGTAATCCCAAACTGACCTATGATCGCGGCACCTTAATTTTGCATCCGCCCCCCAGCGGTAAGGATTGGCTGGACCATGCGGTCTGGGATGATCGCATCGAAAAATTTCGGGTTCCGGCCCTTCGGTACCGCGACCTCATCAGCGCCCTGCAAGGCGCACCCACCGCCCTCATCGACGAAGCCCGCGCCTATCAAACCTTAACCTTGCAGCCACGGGTCGAAATGACCCCCTATCCGCACCAGCAGGAAGCCCTGGACACCTGGCAACGGTTGGGCCGACGGGGGGTTGTCGTGTTGCCAACCGCTGCGGGCAAAACCTACTTGGCCCAGTTGGTCATGCAAGCCGTGCAGCGCAGTACGCTGATCATGGTGCCCACCCTGGACTTGATGCATCAGTGGTATGCCCATTTGCTGGCAGCGTTTCCAGATGCGGAGGTTGGACTCCTGGGGGGCGGCTCCCGCGATCGCACGGCTATCCTGGTCTCAACCTATGACAGTGCTGCCATCCATGCGGACTCCTTGGGCAATGGCTACGGGTTGCTAATCTTTGACGAATGCCACCATTTGCCCAGCGACTTTAATCGAGTGATTGCCGAATATGCGATCGCCCCCTATCGCCTGGGCCTCACCGCCACCCCAGAACGCAGCGATGGCAAGCATACTGATCTGGACTACCTCATTGGGCCAGAAGTGTATCGTAAATCGCCCGAAGATTTGTCCGGCATTGCCTTAGCTCAACACGAAACCACCCAAATTCGAGTCAAGCTGTCCCAAGCCGAACGCGATCGCTACGAAGCCTTAATCCAAACCCGTAATGCCTTTTTGCGGGACAAAAATATTCAGCTGGGGTCACTGCAAGGCTGGCAACGGTTTGTCCGGGAAAGCGCCATCTCCAAAGCCGGACGACGGGCGATGCTGGCCCATCGCGAAGCCAGGGCGATCGCCTTTGGCACGGAAGGCAAATTGCGGGTCTTAGTCGATTTGTTAGCGCAACATCATCCCGCCCAAACCCTTATCTTTACCGACGACAACGCCACGGTTTATCGCATCTCTCAAGACTTGCTCATTCCCGCCATTACCCACCAAACCCCCGTCAAAGAACGCCACGATATTTTAAGGAAATTTAAGTCCGGTGAATACCCAGCCCTAGTGGCCTCCAGAGTCCTCAATGAAGGAGTTGATGTCCCCGCCGCCCGCATTGCGATCGTGTTATCAGGAACCGGCTCGACGCGGGAATATATTCAGCGCTTAGGGCGTATTTTACGGAAGGGAGACGACGCCAGTAAGTTAGCCCTGCTTTACGAAGTGGTGGCCGAAGACACTGCCGAAGAAAATGTCGTGCGTCGTCGCCAACCCAAACCCAATCCCAAGTCCCAACAAGGACAATTGAAACTGGTTCCGGCTACCTACGAAGAAGAACTGGATGCGATGCCCCGTGCCGCTGAACCACCCCATATCTGGCAACCTGATGAACCAGAATGATGGATTGTCATTGCAACGTTGCATCATTCGCTTACTTATATTCAGCGAGCAACTGTTGCGCTTCGGGGGATGAAGCATACCCTAAAAAGGCTTGAACACCGGGACTAGCCGGATTTTTGTAAACGTAGTATAGCGATCGCGTAAAGGGGTAGCTGGGGGCTTCAGGGGTAAGACCATCCACCGCCACAGTGCGAATGGTTTGTTGGTTGGCCACTTGGGCATAGGTGGCATAGCCAATTCCATCGCCATTGAGGGCTTGCAGTAAGGGGGTTGTGGCATCGCGTTCTAGGGTGGTGAAATTGGAGCCAGTCCCGAAATCACCGCCCTTCAGCACCATAGATTGAAAAGCTTTGTGGGTGCCGCTGATGGCTGGCCGGTTAATCACCTTGATGGGTCCGGCGGTTTTGCCCACCGCAGACCAGTCCTGAATTTGTCCCTGAAAAATACCCATGACTTGGGCACTGGTCAACCCGGTGCGGAATGGGTTTGCATTCCCCACCACAATGGCGATCGCATCTTTGGCCACCTCCACAGGCATCAAGCCTTGCCCTTGCTCTTGGGCGGTCAACGGTCGCGAAATCGCAGCCACATCCACGGCCCCGGCCTGTAGATCTTGGAGACCTTTATCGGATCCCCCAGCATTGGTTGCCACCGTTGTGCCTGGAAATTTCTGTTGAAATCCCTTTTTCAGGGTTTCGTTAATTTGCACCATACTAGTGGACCCATCGATCCGCACGGCAGTTCCGCTAGGGACCGAAGCGGGCGGCTGGAAAGAGGTTGAAGGGGCCACAGGCGGTGCAGAGCCATTGACAGGATTGGTGGGCGGGTTAGGTGCATTGCCAACGGGGGCCTCGGCAGGCTTACGAAACAGAAACCAGTACCCCCCGCCCAGCAATGCCAAAAAGATCAAGATAAAAACAATCGGTGGCGGTCCGCTGCGTTGAGCCATAAAACTAATCGATCCTTATTCTGGAAGTTGTTTTGGAGCAGACCCGTCTAACATCTGC
>JBAVRC010000719.1:0-2555 GCA_049694615.1 Thermosynechococcaceae cyanobacterium
GCCATCCTAACCATCCACCCGTAAAGGGCAAGTGCGAGAGCATTGAGTCTGAAGGCGAAATGAGGTCGGCCTCCTGTAGCCGTTGCGCCAGACAATCCAAGATGGTACCGAGATGGGGTGTCCAAGACCTTGATCGGCCTTGGTGCGATCGCGGCGCACCGGCACAGATTGAAAACCGACTGTTGGGCACTAAAACAAAATCAGTGACGGGGGGGCTTTCCAGCAGCACAGCAATCGGCTGACTTTGAAACAGTGCCGCGAATACCGATGCGCCGCTTTGTCCTGCTAACGGCAGCGATCGCCAATACCAAGGCAACAAACCGTTCATCGTTATAGGGACAAAACGCCAACCCAAATGCGCAGGCTCAGCACCAAGCCGAGCAGCCCTAAGGCAACCCAGTCCCGCGATCGCAATTGCAGTTGTTGCCATTGCACTTGGTGCTGATTGGGGCTGGTAAACCCACGCACCGTCATGGCACTGGCGATTTGCTCAGCCCTGAGAAACAGATTTTCAAGCAGGCGATCCGCCACTGTCAGCCAGAGTTGCGCGGCTCCCCGCATCCCTAACTTCTTCCAATTAATGGCACGGGTGCGCACCGAGCGCACGAGATTTTGCACCTCTTCCAGGACCAATGGAATAAACCGCAGCGATAACGTGAGGGTCAGGCTAATTTCAGTAAAGGGGATGGGCCATCGCCGCAACGGTCGGATGATGCTGTCTAGGGCGGCTGTAATTTCTTCCGGTGCGGTGGTGAGCAAAAATAAGGTCGTGCTGTAAATCAGGGTGAAATATCCGGTCCCCAATTGAACGCCCAATTGTAAGGAATAACGGGTAATGGTTGCCGGTCCGGCTTGGAACAACGTATAACGATAGGGTTTTCCATAGGAGGCTGGATGCGGTGGCGCGATCGATGGGGCGGATGTCCCTGAACCGCCCCACCCCTGCCAAAGTTGCAATCCGCCTTGACGTTGCTCCGGTTGTTTGGGTACAGGGGTCGGAGATTGCGAGAATTGCAGCTCGTCCATGGGTAGGCGGGGTTGATAGCGAACGGCCAACCCATCGGGCATGACGGTTGTGATCCCCAACACCAGCAGGCAAAAAAACAACATCCAGCCCATCTGTTGTCGCCACACGCGCCAGGGAATCCGGGCCGAAATCGTCAGCCCAAAGAGAACCGCAACAATGCCGATGCGCCAGGGGAGATTTGCCAAGAGCGGCGTAATAAGAAACGTCATCAGCCAAGCCAGCTTCACGCGAGGGTCAAGCCGATGCAGCCAAGTGACGGGGTGTTCCAGATATAACCCCAGGGGCAATGAGCGTAATAAATCCATCCCGGCTGATACGATTGGAACTTGATACAGTCTATCCTTCAACCGCGCGCGGTGTATCGGGGCGCAACGGATTTCGAGATGTCATGGCAATATCTGTTATTCAATAAACCCTATGGCGTCCTAACCCAATTCAGCGATCGCTCTCTCCATCCCCGCCCCACCTTAAAAGATTATATTGATGTCCCCAACGTTTACCCGGTGGGTCGTTTGGACCGCGATAGCGAGGGGTTATTACTGCTCACGGATCACGGAGCCCTGCAACATCGCCTCAGCGATCCCCAGTTTGGCCATCCCCGAACCTATTGGGTCCAGGTCGAACGAATTCCCGATGCAGCGGCGATCGCCCAGCTCCGCCAAGGGATTGAACTGTCGGACTACCACACTCGCCCCGCCCAAGTGCGCTTGCTTCCGAGCCTCCCAGACTTACCCCCACGGGATCCCCCCATTCGCGATCGCCGCCATATCCCCACCGCTTGGCTCGAACTCACCTTAACCGAGGGAAAAAACCGCCAGGTGAGGCGAATGACTGCTGCGGTGGGCTTTCCCACCCTACGACTGGTTCGCGTGGGGATTGCGCATTTGCCCTTGACAGGGCTGGCCCCCGGACAATGGCGATCGCTCAGTGCCGAAGAAGTATTGCAACTCTATCGCCTGCTGCGTTTACCGCTGGGCCATGGGCGTTAACAAAACTACATCAATAAAGGGTTTTGACGGGACAAAGTTCCGTATTTTATCGGATGACTCGCAGAAGGTGCCCCGATAGAATCGGTGAAACCATTGCGACGTCATCAAATCCGGTCCAAAATGCAAACCACAACACCATCAGGATGTGGCGCAGGGCGTCAGGACGCATGTCCACCAACCGGATCCGTCATCGAGATAGTCGAAGTTACCTTCTGACGCTTTATGCAACCCATGACTCAGCCCCATGACTCGCTTGAAGATCGCCTTGCTACGCCTCCCCTCTCCGATTGCGAAGATAGCGACGACCTCGAATTTCCCTTGGACGATCTGTCGGGCGAGCTGCCAACCGTTGTCCTGCCCCATCGGCCCATCTCCCTCGAAGCCTTAGGCATCACCGATGTAGGTCATGGGCGGAACCAGAATGAAGACTTCTTCATGGTTGATAACCGCGTTGTCACCCTACAAGATCCCGACAATACGCAGGTTCGTGTCCGGGGACTTTATATCCTATGCGACGGCATCGGTGGGCATGCTCAAGG
>JBAVRC010000720.1:0-3048 GCA_049694615.1 Thermosynechococcaceae cyanobacterium
GACAAAGCCAACTTAGGCTACCGGACTTTCCTGCCGGAAGGCAGGTCGACCCCCTGGATCGATTTGCCAGGTGCTGAGCGTTGTGTAACCTCGATTGCTATTACAGGAAGTACAAAATTCGACTTCAGCTTTAGTTCCGCCCGGATTGAGATCTTGGGACGGTAACAGCAAGGTTTTCCAGAGCTTAGGATCATGGGTTAATAATCTACACGTCTGACCCTCACCCCCAGCCCCTCTCCCAAAGGGAGAAGGGAGAAAGACTCAGGTTCTCCTTCTCCCAAAGGGAGAAGGGGTTAGGGGATGAGGGCAGTGCAAGATGTATCGCTTTTGTATGAGTTATTTATCTTTATATTCCGGATCTTTAATCCACGATCCTAAGCCTTGGCTTGTGGGTCTGTTTGATGTGCTGTCGGCCTTAGGGACGCCATTGGTTCGCCCGGATATTGTTGGTGGCTAACCGGACCGTTTCGGCAATGCGTTTGGCTCGGGTTTCGGCTTTTTTGGCCGTGGCAATCCACTCCAAAATGCCACGTTTTGCTGAACGGGGAAATGCATCGAAGTACTGCTGAGCAATGGTGTTGTCTGCAAAGGCTGCGGCAAGATCGGCAGGAATTTCAAGGGCTTCGATCGCATCCAGGGCAAACCAGGAACCATCTTGCTTGGCGGCTTCGACCTTGGCTAATCCGGCAGGCATCATCAGTCCAGCTGCAATCAAGTTGGCGATGCGATCTTTATTCGGTTTGGACCAGCCAGAACCCGACTTGCGCGGTGCAAACCAAAGCATAGAGCGCTCATCGTCGAGGGTATTGGGTTTACTATCAATCCAGCCGAAGCAGAGGGCTTCCGAGACCGCTTCGTCGTAGTCGAAGCGAGGTTTGCCAGTTGCCTTTTTATAGCTAATCAGCCAAATGCCTTTACTGCGCGGATGATGTTGCGCTAGCCACTCCCGCCAAGCAGCGCGAGTGAGGGGATGGATGGCGTTAGGGGGAATTGGGCTCATACCGCCAACTTAATCTCTTTAGCGCAGGTCCTGGGGTTAAGGGACAGATTCTAGTCCGTCGGCTCCGGCTGAATGGTTTGCTGGCCTTGGGTCTGCTGGGAAGTAGCTTTGCAGGTAGTGTAAGGCGAATCGCTTCGTTTCGGCCACTAAGCGCTGCCGAAATAACGGCGCTTGACTCAGAGATAGCCAGAGTAACGTTCCGATCGCTTTTACCAGCACAAAGGCGATCGCCTCATAATCCATCGGCTCTAACCCTGGGTTGCGTTGAAAGAGATCGGCGGCAAAGTCTTGGATCAGTTGCGCATCTGCTGCCGCGTCGATTTCCTGAAGTTCCGGCATCGTGCCCTGCATTTCAATGTAGATCGCCGTATAGCCCGGATGATCGGTAAAAAATTGATGGGCTGTATCAATGATGGCGTGAACATAGACCGATAAAGGTTGCGAGAGCCCATCGCCCCGATTGAGTTCGATTAATCGTTGATGGAGTTGTTCGTTATAGCGCAGGGCTAAGGCTTGGAGAATCGCGGCCTTGTCTGGAAAAAATTGATAAAGCGACCCAATGGGCACCTGAGCCCGCGTGGCGATCGCATTCGTGGTCGTTGCCGTGTAGCCCTCGGCAATAAACAACGCTTCAGCCACATCCAAAATTCGCTTGACCCGCTCCTGACTGCGAGCCTGGAGCGGTTTGCGCCGCATTCCAGAAGGGGTTGATGTGCTTTCAGTCATGGGTGTCCTTCAGACCTTTGATCAATAAATGAGGGATGCTCATATTTTTACTTGACAAAACATGAGGGATGCTCATATCCTATAAATGTGAGTGATACTCATATTCTAGTTCACGTTGTTCGGGAAAACCGAGCCATCCAGCTTGAGCTGTTACCGGAGCAGGGGATCGAACCAGCCCTCGATGAAGTTTTGCTCTAGGCACGGCATTCCGATGGTCTTGAACAACGCCTCGGGGAGCGGACTGAGTTGCCTCAATGCCGATATTTAGGCACAACATCGTTGGATTTTCTTTGCAGGAGTTGATCATGGCCAATC
The DNA here is from genome assembly GCA_049694615.1 of Thermosynechococcaceae cyanobacterium. Classification (GTDB taxonomy): domain Bacteria; phylum Cyanobacteriota; class Cyanobacteriia; order Thermosynechococcales; family Thermosynechococcaceae; genus JAAURS01. Next base: position 2,042 of record JBAVRC010000720.1, read on the forward strand.
TGTGCCCTATCCACTGGAGTCACATTGGGTTTCGTTTTGTGCGCTCCAAGTGTTCGCCCTGGATAACCTTGGCGATCGCGCCACTTAAAATGCTCTGTTCATCTGGCCATCAACGCACCCATGAACAGAGCCGCTATCTCAGCGCACTGAGCAAGATTGATTTTGTGGGGGTGTATGGCCTGATCAATGACTTGCTCTGGTAGCAGTCTGGGCATCCCAAGCCTTTTTTTATCTTGATTGATGGGAGATCTTTGTTATGCAACTGATGGAATTGTTTAATATCAATCCACTCTCTAACGCTAGAATTCAACAGCATAATCCTTGCCAAATGCTGACCATTCTCAAGTCATTTTTTTCCTTGTTGTTGGGGGACACCAACCTGGAAACCGTCGGTGAAATGACAGATGCGTTGCTGGAGACCCCCTCTTTTGACTTGGCAGCGCAGCACTTAAATCGCGATCCGGCCTGTGCAGTGCTGATTCGCGATCGCTATATCCCCCCTGCCCATGACTTGGACCAATTACTCACCTATCCTCAGGAGTCCTTGGGCTATATCTACGCGGCTACGATGAAACAAAAAGGATTTGACCCCAACCTCCATGCGGGAATGACAGCCGAATCCGATGCTCGTTATGTTGAGCTGCGGTTGAGTCAAACCCACGATCTCTGGCATATCGTCACCGGATTTGACACATCGGAAATCGGCGAAATTGGTTTGCAGGCGTTTCATTTACCGCAATTTCCCTACCCGTTGGCGACCCTGTTAGTGGCGAATAGTTTGATCGCCAGCACGTTGCTGGAACCGGAAACATTGCCCAATTTGTTGGCGGCGATCGCTCAAGGATGGCAAATGGGTCAAACCGCCCAATCCCTGTTTGCCCAGAAGTGGGAGGAGGGCTGGGAAAAGCCCCTGACCCAATGGCAGGCAGAGTTAAACATTCAGCCGATTCGGAATTAGGCAAACCAGTCCGGCCTCTTTGGGGGCGAACGACCGTTCGCCCCCAAAG
>JBAVRC010000721.1:0-6700 GCA_049694615.1 Thermosynechococcaceae cyanobacterium
CAACGCGATGGATGAACGGCGATCGCAGCCACCTTATTCTCACCTAACCCATGAAACCTTGCAAGATGAAATGCCGACTGCTTCACCCAAATTTACAAACGTTCCTAACCTTTATCCATGACTTACAGTTTCTGATGGCTCGAATGAGACATTTACAAAGTCTTTGGGATGAGATGTTTGAGACTGATTCGCGATTGAGATTTATGTTCGTCTCCAAAATCTAATCCACAGCCATTTCTTCGATCCAAAATCTAACCTAAACCCTTAATTGCACCCTATATTTTCGCGACCGTATAACTATGTTTAGATGGACACCACCCACCTATTCACTCAGCACGGGTGGCAAAAGTCGATAATGGTCAGCCTAACCCATCAAACCTGACGTTTAGGTAGATAGTTTTCCATCTAAACCCCCAGCAGGAGGTATATGGCCGACTTTCATCTACCTATCCAGTCTCAAATGGCGTTTAGGCCGATAAGATTCCGTTTTTGACACCGTGCTAGTAGTTTAGTTGGACGCTAATCCGTATTTTATCCCATGCTGCTGTTTAAGTCGTGCACATGGGATAAATCTTGGGATCCATTTGCTGATGCTCATGCAATCCACCGATAAGCCGCCATATCCGCGATCGCAATAATCTCCGGTAATATGGTCTTGCTGAGATCATGGCTTATCCAGCAAACCATACAACTACTTCGTTTCTTTAACTATCGGTTTTTGTTGTTTGTTTCTGGAGCAATTAGACTATATTCAGTTCTATTTCTGGTATTCTCGTTCCGTCAACGGCTGGCAAAACCATACAGACCATAGGGAGGTTCAACACCTTGGACACACTACCAGAATTTATGCCCTTCTCCGTATCCGAAACCGGAGAAATGGCGATACCTGAAGTCCACTCCGATGCCTTTGGGGTGCCCTTTGCGTTTTTACACAACTGCGGTACGTGGGAAGGCTTGGCCCGACGGGTCTTGGCAGCGGGCGACGTCATTGATACCCATCGGGTACGAGTGCAGATCGAAATCGAGAAAGGGCAGTATGTCCAAACCAATACCGTTCGCATTGATACCCCGAATGAAGTAACAGCCCAATACTTCGGACATTTTGAAGCGGGCAAACTGGTTTTTCCGCTGACGGATGAAGTATATACCTTGGGCGGTGAAAAAGCGACGGGATTTTCGGGCATTGCGTGGGCCGTAACTGACGACTTAATTGTGTATCGAGGCAGCCGCACGGTACAGGGTTGTCGTACCCATTACAACGAGATTATTGCCCTAACGACGTTGACCCACCGCGTTCGCACCACCCAGTTGTTTGAGGACGGTCTGTATAAACTCGTAACCATGATTGATGAAAACAAAACGGATGGTTAAAACAACAAAACCCGCCTTTGCGGGTTTTGTTAATTGGCCTATTAATAACTCAGTTCATCATGACTTTTTGATGGGTTGATAGTAAAGACCAGACCCTTCATCTGCAATATAGTGGCAAGCCCAAAATGCACGGGTAAAACTCCGCCAGATGGGTTCCTTTGCAACTCTATAATACTCGCCCAGTACGGGCTTAATCGCCTCGGTTGCTGTTTTAAGGTGATAGTGGGGAATCGTCAAGAAAATATGATGGGCAACGTGGGTGCCAATATTGTGGTGAATTTCGTTAAAAAGTCCATAGTCCCGATCAATCGTGGACAACGCGCCTTTGAGGAAATACCAATCCTTGCCGCGATACCAGGGAATATCTGCTTCTGTATGGTGCAGATAGGTTACCAGATCCAACCAGATGACAAACCCCACATAGGGCATCACGTAAAACTTAACCAAGCTCAAGAACCCGAACTGGACTCCAAACGCTACCAACCCAAGCACCATCAGCGCACACAGAATGGTACTGGTCAGCACATCCCACTTCTCAGAGGGGCGAAATAAGTCGCTGCTCGGCAAAAAATGGGATCCTTGCCGACCGGGCGATCGCTTAAAGAGATAGAGGGGGTAAGCCAACAAAAACAAGTAAAACCGGACCATTTTTTCTGGCCAGTCCATCTCGTCGTATTTGGACTCATTAATGGGGTACCAGCTTTCATCGGTGTCTAGATTCCCCGTATTGGCATGGTGGGTTCGATGGCTAATCCGCCAACCGTGAAACGGCACCAGGATAAAAGTATGGGTCAGGTGTCCGATGAAATGGTTCAAACGGCGATATTTGGAAAAAGACCCGTGACCGCAATCATGGCCGATCACGAAAAGCGCCCAAAACATTGTGCCTTGCAGAAACCAGAAAATAGGATAGAACCACCAGGAGTCAATATAGGCTGCCGCTGCAAACAACGCCGCGACCACGCCGACATCCCAGACCAAATAGGCCAAGGAACGCCACGTTGAGGGAGAGAAACAATAAGCCGGAATGGCTTCGCGCACATCTTGCAAATCAAACGGGAGATCAACCGTCCGCATTGACGGATAACCCGGTGCTATCGGGTCAAGAACGATAGTGTTTGGCACAAAACTTCCAGATAAAAGGACAGGGCGCAGAATGAACATCCCCGACCGCCAGCAGACGGGGTTTACTTCGCAACGGTTTACGCGCGACTGGGTGCAGCTTTGTTCAACTGCACTCATCGGACGCTATAGTTCCTGCACCGCAAGCCGCGCGGAACTAGACCCGTGTCAGTGCTTTCAACAAAACTGCCACTCAAATTGTTGTTATCTTACCCCGATTCGATACATTACTTAACAATGCGGTCAGGAGAAGTCTGCGACCAACGATTTCAGGTGCTCGGCATCGTTAAAGCGGCGGATGCGCCATAGCAAAGCGTTATAGCGGTTTTGATCGGTTTTATCCCAACGTTCGATATCGAGTTCGAACTCAAAGATGGCTGTGGGCGGAATCGTAATGCCCCAGATGCGATCGCACCCCATGACGGCCCCAATTAAATATTGCAAGAACCCACCGTGACTAATCACCCAAAGCCGATCATGGTTGCTATGCTGCGTTATTAAGCTTTGAAATGCCTGGTGAGCGCGATCGCGGCAAGCTTTGAGGGTTTCTGCGCCAGGAATGGGCAGCCAGTCAGGAGAGGCCGTCAGCGCATTGCACAAATCGGGGTATTGCGCTTGTGCCTCGACCCAGGTTAAGCCTTCCAGGACCCCATTTTTGACCTCCTGAAGGTCCGGCAGGGCTTGGATGGTTATGCTTAACCCCCTAGTGGCCCAGTAATCTCGCAAAATATCGCTGGTGTGAATGGCCCGTTGGAGCGGACTGGTATAGATATAGGTAGGTGGCCAAGATTGCTCGACTAAGGCTTGGCCCAAGGCATGGGCTTGTTCCACCCCTTGCTCCGACAGAATATAGTCCACACGTCCTTGAATCCGAGATTCCCGATTCCCAACCGATTCGGCATGGCGCATTAATAAGAGATTCATTTTCCCCCGCAATGTGGTCTCTGACTTCCATGATGGCACCGCAATTCAGCTGAACCGAAGGGTTTCAAGCCATTTGTTGCAAAATCAGGTCATCTAGACTGAAGTCAATCTCGGCGCGATCGCGTCCGTTGGCTAGATAATCATTCTGGAATGAATCCTTGAGTCCTGCCACCAGATCGAATTCAGGGGTCCAATGGAGATCGGCTTGAGCTTTTCGGATCTCGGCAAAAAAGTGCTGCATTCGCAAGGGGAAGGCTTTGCGTTTGCCAAAGTCGAAGGCTTTGGGATCATAGTGAACGAGGTTGAGGGTATCGGGAGATTTTCCAGCCGCCACGGCACACGCTCTAGCCAGCCCATCGAAGGTGACGTAGCGATCGCCGCTGACGTTATAGATTTGCCCCTTGGCCTGGAGATTCCCGAGGGTAGCGACCATCGCCTGAGCTAAGTCTTGGACATGACCGAATTGGGTAAAATGCTGACCGTTACCGGGAATCGGAATGGGGCGATCGCGCACAATACGGTCGAAGAACCAGGCTTCTAGATCGTTGTAGTTTTGGGGGCCGTAGATGTAGGTGGGACGAATGGCGGTAAAGGGAATGCCTTGGGCCGCTAAATAGGCTTCCGTATCCGCCTTGCCCTTGTGGCGACTTTTGGGGTCGAGGGCATCTCCCTCTCGGTGGGGCATTTGATCGGACTTGCGGTAAACCCCTGCCGAACTCATGTAGATAAACTGGCGGATTTGGCCCCGAAACAACTCGACGAGGGGTTCGGTATCGCTCCGTTCCCGTCCGTTGTTGTCGAAAATGGCATCAAAGGACTTGCCGATTAAGGCGTTCCGCAATTGGGTTGGGTCGGTGCGATCGCCTTGCAATTGCGAGACGCCTGCGGCAGGCGCGGGTCGATTGCCCCGATTGAACAATACGACCTCATGGCCTTGGGCGAGGAGGGCACGGGTGAGGTAAACCCCAATAAAGCGAGTACCGCCCATCATTAAAATTCGCATTCGACGATATCCTTTAACGCAATCTCTATTGTCTCTCGCTTGGAGGCTGAGTTCCAATTTATCCCTTAAGTCTTGCGGTGAGGAGCTGATGAAGGGGAAGAAGGTATGAGCAGGGCGATCGCCCTTTTTCATTCAACTACAGTGAGATCGCCTTTCTTGGGACTGGTTTGGAGAATGCGATCAACCTAAGGTTTTGAGCGATATGCCGCTACCTTACCTCTAAATTTGTCGGTTTTCTCGTCCGTGGTAAATACGTAAAATCAATACCTCTGTTTCAATAAAAATGTAATGAATAACATACCCATACTTGCTGAAGGGAACTATCAATTTTCTTAGACTTTTTGCTTGCAGGATGACTGCACCACGCTGGGGATTTTCTCTTAAGCTTTCTCCTGCTTTGAGGATGGCCCGTACAGCTTTTTTGGCAGCGTCAGGATTAATTGGCTCTAGAAAAGAATAATGCCGCTCTAGATCTGTAGTTGCAGTTTTTGTCCAGATGATGGGAGTCATACGATCTCGTCGTCTATGCCCAGGTTGTCTGCCCATTCGCGAACCTGATTGTGGGGAATACCATTCCCTGTGAGGCGATACGCGTCTAATGCCTCCAAACTGTTATGAATCATTTGGGTTTCGGTTAATGGTTGGAAGTTCAAGGTTTGATCCAACTCACCGTAAACTAAGGCTTCTGTCTCGGTTAGAGTATGTTCGGTTGACAATAATCGTTCAAAGTCTTGCAGACTAGCGTCTGTGACGGTTAGCCAGTCCAAAACAAGTGCTTTCACATGCTCTCCGTCCAGCTCTTGAACATGGCTAGCAATCTGTTGACGATCATTACTGAGAGGCATAATTGCGATATCTCCGTCAAGAAGGCAGCATGAACTTTCCTTGTTTCTCAATCGTAGCTTATTCTTCAATGACCACAAGGATCGCCTGCCTTGAGGCTAGGGTGGAGGAGGCGATCGCCCTGTACCCACTACTGCACAATGCGATTATCACCTTTTGGGTCATGAGGGGCGATCGCCCTTTTTCATTCAACTACGGTGCGATCATCTTTTTGAGCCTAGTTTGGAGGGGTTGATCGCCCTTTTTCACAACTCAAGCAGAATTCACAAATTCAAATAGAGGAATGTATTCAAAAACTCTGGCAAAAGAAAAATATATTCATGTACCTCGATGTTATCCTAATGAAACGTAGAGGAGAAAAATACTTACAAACACGCCCAATCAATCGCTGAGACATGAGTCTTACACTGTCAAGGATTGGTTCGTGTCAACCATAAGGAGAATTCCATGCAAGGTCAGCCAAAAACAAACTTTTGGGACAATGTTCGCAATAATGTTCAGGGAGTTGCCGATATAGCAGGAACATTTCTCGAACAAGCCAAGGGAAACCAGCAATTTAAGGATATGGCTAAACAGCTGCAGGTTGAACCTTTTTTGTTTGCGCTTGAACGAGTTGATATTCAAAGTGCTCAGAAACATGTTCAGCAAATCATTAAGAAAAATCCTGACTGGAATTCAGAAAAAGTTGCTAATCAGCTCATTCAAGAGAAAGCTATTCTGCTGGGTGCTCAAGGGTTAGTATCTAGTCTGGTCCCGGGATTTGCTGCCGGATTAATGGCAGTTGATTTAGCCTCTTCTATGGCTGCACAAGCGGAACTTATTTACCAAGTTGCCTGTGCCCACACGATGGATCTCAGTAATCCGGGCCGAAAAGCGGAAGCCTTAACTATTTTTAGCCTCGCGTTGGGCGGTAGTATGGCACTCAAAGTTGGCGTAGGTTTTGCGGCACGTAATATTCCGGTGGCAGGTGCACTGGTTGGCGCTGGCAGCAATGCCGTTATGACTTATGCAGTAGGCTTAGCTGCTCATCATTACTACAGCGCTATTCATGCCGGAAAATCTCAGGAGCAAGCCCTTGAAGAAAGCCAACAGGCAACGGAACTGGTTCTTGAAGAAGCTTCTGTTCAAGAAAGCGCTCTCGATGGCATTTTGGCGCACATGATTCTGGCGAGCCACCCAGAACTGAGCATTGACGATGTAGAGCGAAACATAGAACAGTTGCCCCTTGAAGCCACTTCACGCTCCAACATTTCTAAACATCTGAAGTCGTTAAAAGATTTCGATACTTTGCTGAAGGAGTTGCAGCCAGAATATGGCCTTGTTGCCCTAGCTCAGGCAGAACGTCTTGCACGTTCAGATGCCAAAATTACAGATCAAGAGCAAGATCTACTGACTCAACTTGAGAAACGATTTCAAGAACAGGCTGAACTCCTAGAT
>JBAVRC010000722.1:0-2583 GCA_049694615.1 Thermosynechococcaceae cyanobacterium
GCGCAGCGCTTAGCTGGATTTACCTTAGACAAGCTGAAGACCTTTTTTAAGATGACATAAATCTGTAGACAAAAGCTCAAAGAGTGTTGCATAGAAAGCCTTACAGATGAATGAAATAGCCCTGATCAAAATGGCCGCATGGAGATTGGCCGCATCCAACTTCGCTTCGCTTAAATTGGCCTTGCATAAATCAGCCTGACTCAAATTTGCGCACTGAAAATCAACCCGTTGCAAATTAGCGTTGGTTAGAATTGTCCCAGAGAGGTTGGCACCCCTTAAGTTAGCTCTGGACAGGTTGATTCCGGCCAAATTAGCCCCACTGAGATCGGCATTTTCGAGATTGATGCCCGCAAAATCGCGTTGGCCCTGCTGGAATGCGGCCAGCATATTTGGAACGCGATCGCACGCCTCCAAGTCATCAACGGGTTGAGTGAGTTGCATATCCATGTGGGTTGGGAGCATTTGGCTAAGCGATGGATTGTTGTAATGGGTCCTTGGCCGCAGCCCGAACCAGTTGGTTAGCATCTTCCGCTAGTTGCTGAAGAATTGCGCAGGGAGTCTGAGGATTTTGCGCCACGGCAAACCGTTCTAGCCATTGGGTGGAACAGCTTTTTTTCTGTAATTGCTCAGGATCAATCTGGGGCTGACGCAGCACAATAAAGCTCGTTTCCAGGGAGGAAGATTGCGCATAATGGTTGAGTATCTTGGCCAGGATCTCTGGATTTTGGGCGAGACAATAAGGATTTTGTTGCAGATACTCGGCGGCATACTCTCCACACAGCATCGCTTCCACGGCATCTTCCGGGAAGTTTGGGTTAGCCATTGCTTTGGCCCGCACGGTTGGATCGCGATCATCCGCTAACACTTCTACGACATGACTTGAGATATCGGTGCGCTCGGCAATATTTAAACGCACGGAAGCGATTTCGTCGTTCGCCAGTTGTTCGAGGGTTGCGATCGCCGTATTGGGATGTCGGCTCACCCGTTCTCGGAGTTTGACCTCTGGCGCATTAGCCAGTTGAGCTAACGTGCTGGCTGGCGTGTTGGGATGTTGGGCAACGATCTCATACACAGGTACTTCAGATTGACGAAAGTCATTCACAAGCTGAACTAAGATCTCGACAGGTATATCCCAGCGAGATGCCAAAAACCGACGTGCTGAACTACTCCCTTCCTGAATGAGTCGCTGCAAAATTGTTTCAAGAGGACTTGTACTTTCTTGAGCCAAAATATCCAGGATTTTCTCGGTTGGATGAGAGTTCTGGTATTGAGCCGCAATCTGATAAGCAATACAATGACTTACCCAAGCATCCCTGGCTAATTCTTTGAACAGAATGTTTAAAGAAATCCTTGGACTATGAGCTACATCCCAACGAATGGAGCTTTCATCATCATAAGCTAATTTTTCGAGCATTTCTATTGGGGTATTTGGATTTTCAACAACGCCTTTTCGTACCTCAACAGACTGATCTTTGGCTAATATTTCGAGAAGGTTGATTGGCGTACTCGGATTTCGTGCAACGCCACGCCGTGCACTGATATCATTCCCTTTGGCAAATGCTTCGAGTATAGGCATCGGCGTATTAGGATGTGCTCCAATGGCTCCAAGCACAACCCAATCTGTGTCCTCGGCCAATGCTTCTAGAATGGGAATGGGCGTATTCATACACTGGGCAGCAAATCGGCGTGTGCCTTGGCTATGCTTGAGAATGGGAATGGTATCAAAACCTTCGATGAGAGAAAGTCTTTTACTTTTTTGGAAAACTTGAGTAGGGTTTTCCTCTTTAAGAACCATCAGCCGATTGAATGCAATTTTTCCAGTCTCTGCGTCACCGTTTTCAAGCAATTCATTTAAAATAGATAGTGGTGTATTAGGATTTTGAGCGATGCGCTGGTGAACTATAGAGTTAGGAAAGTCGCATAACTTCTCCAACACATCAACGGGGGCATGGGGGTGCCGAGCAAGCTCATAGGCACACAAAGGGATATTTGATAATTCACGGAGAACCTCTGCGGGCGCATTCAGGTTTTTAGCCAATTCTTCCTGGCTTTCTTTGTGGTGGATAAGTTTTCGCAAAATATCTGGACTCGTGGCACTTGAAGGTGCGATCGCCCGACACAAGCTCTGATACCGGGGTTGGCTAACCCAACGGTCTACAATCGCATCCGGGATAGGACAAATTTGAGCCAATGCTGGCAGTTCAGTTGAAGCAGTCCGCACAAAAAATGGATCAGGGAGGGTTTCTTGAATCATTCTTTTGGCTTTTTCTGCATAGCCATTCGCTGGCAACTCGCCTGCCAAATTGACATGTAACCGAGCCGCCTGAACCACGGGTTCATGACGACTTTGGGTTAATCGCCTCAAAACCCCTTCTGAGGTTTGCACATTCATCGCCAGCGCCAGTTGCACGTCCACATCGGCTCGATCTACGGCCAGTTCCAGTAAATAAACTGGAACGCTCTTTTGCTTCAGCAGACTGCGGAGCGTTTGGATCGGAATTTCTTCGACAAAGTTGATATGTTCCAGCAGTAATAGGGAAAATATTGGATTTTCCAGCAATTGAGCCGGAAATTCAGCCCCTA
>JBAVRC010000723.1:0-3022 GCA_049694615.1 Thermosynechococcaceae cyanobacterium
CTATAACCGCTTGGGCAGCACCAACAAGCAACTGCATTGGCTCAAAACCTCTGACCACATTATCACCTTGGATTACGAACGAGAAACGGTGTATCAGCTTGTGGGTTCGTTTTTAGCTGGGTAACCCGTAACCGTAAGGGCATGGGTTACCCATGCCCTCCTAGGACTAAGGATTATGCTTCGCCTGGAACCTTCATAGCGTCAATCAAAATCGAAGCGACTTCAGGACGAGAGAACTCTGGTGGCGGTAGTTCGCCTCGGCGTAGCATTTCTCGTACTTTGGTGCCTGATAGGTGAATTCGTTCTTCCGGGAGGCTGGAACTGGTTTTAATGGTGGCCATACCCTGCGATCGCTTGCAGTAAAAGGCATGGTCAAACTTCAACGGAATAATCCCCAATGCGGCGGGGTCCACTTCGTCGAAAATGTATTGGGCATCGAAGGTGCCGTAGTAATCACCGACGCCAGCATGGTCGCGGCCCACAATAAAGTGGGTGCAGCCGTAATTTTTTCGCACAATGGCATGGAAAATAGCTTCGCGGGGTCCAGCGTAGCGCATAGCGGCGGGGTTAATGGCTAAGGTGACACGATCATGGGGGAAATATTTTTCGAGCAACACCTCATAGCACCGCATTCGGACATCTGCCGGAATATCGTCGCTTTTGGTAGCTCCCACCAAGGGATGTAAAAAGAGGCCATCTACAATTTCCAGGGCACACTTTTGAATATATTCGTGGGCGCGATGGACGGGATTCCGGGTTTGGAATCCAACGATGGTTTTCCAACCCTTATCGCGGAACAGGGCACGGGATTCGGCAGGGTCGATTTGATATTTCGGGAAGAAGGGATGGGGGCGACGTTCCATCAGCCAGATCGGACCAGCCAGGTTCACACCCCCTTGATCGTAAACCACCTTGACGCCGGGGTGTTGGGTTTCATTGGTCAGATATACCTTTAGAGCTTCGTGGTTTTTGTCGTAGGTGTATTTTTCAGTCAATTCCAAAACACCAATGAACGCACCATCGGGGTCATCTAAGCGGATCAAGCTGCCGATTTGGAGCGGTTCAGCCACGGCTTGGGTGACGGATAAGGTAATGGGAATACTCCAGGGCAAACCATTGGCCAAATGCATCTGGTTAACGACCTGGTCGTAGTCCGACTGGCCCATGAAACCGATCAACGGACTAAACCCGCCAATGGCAATTAATTCGAGATCAGATAAGGCTCGTTCGTCTAACTGAACGCGAGGGAATGTATCCGCTTGGGCGAGAAAGTCTTGCCGTTGCGTTGCTGTGACAATTCGATTGACCAAAACTCCGCCGTGGGGGGCGATCGCATCCTGATGCAGACTCACGATGGAACCTCTACAAACTAACGTTCCCCATCATAAGACATTGACGTTTAGCCTAAACAGATCAATCAATCGGTCTGTTGTGCGGCGGACACCTCATCCTATTCCTCTTCAAACTCCATATCCGTTTCGTCGTAAGGAACGGCGTAGCGTTCTCTGTTCCAATCCCCTTCATCGCCCTGGATATCTTCATCAGAGGCTTCCGAACCGCCGCCAACCACCGCTAGATCGATTTGCTGACGGTAATAGTCCACACTTTTAATCTCCACCTCGACGCGATCGCCCAATCGATATTGTTGACGATTTTTGCGGCCAATGAGCGTTTGTTGGCGTGCCCGATACTCGTACCAATCGTCTTTGAGGGAGCTGACATGGACAAGACCTTCAACCAAAAGCGATTCCAGACGGACAAAGAATCCGTAGGACTGAATGCCAGTAATCAGTCCTTGGTAAATTTTGCCGGTACATTGCTGCATTTTCTTGGTTTTCTTTAAACCGAGAAAATCGCGCTCGGCCTGACGGACTAACTGCATCCGTTCGTTGAGCGGCTGAATCGCTGTGGATAACGCGCTTTCAATATCCCGTTGCTGTTCTGGCGGCAAAACATTCCAACTAATTTGGCCATGACAGGAACTCTGGCGTAAATTGACCTGCTCTTTGGACCGGGCACTTTTGCGATCGCGGCCATGCTGAAGGGCAATGCTTAAGATCCGCTGATTGAGGAGATCGCCATAGCGATTGAGCGGCGAGGTAAATTGTCCATAGTCTTGCACATAGGCTAACCCAAAATGCGGCCCAGACTGCAAGCTATATTCCACCGATTCCAAGGTATCGGTTAGTAATTCAAATAAGATAGGGGCTGTATCTAACGTGCGCAGCGTCTGGGCAAATTTTTGGTAGTCTTGAGGCAATACCGTATTCTCACGGGTTAGGGATAAAGGTAACCCAGAATTTTCCAACAATTTCAAAAAGTCTTGCAGTTTTTGGGCATCGGGAGAGGCTTGAATTTGAAATAACATCGGAATCCCCAATGCCTGGAGATGGGTTGTCAATAAGTAGTTGGCTAACACTAACGCCTCTACTGTAATTTCCCGTCCCGTTGACGGAATGGAATCGGCCACGACCCCAAAGCGTCCGTCATCCCCAAACATACGCGGGTGGACTTCCGGCATCATCACCAATTCAAAATCGCCCCGGCTGTGCCGTTGCTGTTTGAGTTCCTGGGCAATGGTCCGAAATTGATCCGCCCAGGTCTGTAGAACCTTGAAATCGGAAGCTTTTAGGTTAGGAACCGCATCCGTGTGCCCATCGGAAATGGCCTGTAACTGTTCGTAACTGAACTGGTAATCCACTTCAACCACGGTAGGCTGCACTTCAAAAGCCAAGACCTCTCCCTGATCGTTTAAGGTGATCAAGACTGAAATCGCCAATCGTTCTTTTTGCGGAGCCAACGCGCCGACCCGTTCTGCTACAGCCGCAGGAAATAAAGGAACCAGGGTTTCGGCCAAACCAATGGTGCTGCCCCGTAGTTTTGCCTCCTGCTCTAAGGGGGAGTCGGCACTGACATAGGCTTGAATATCAGCGATATGAACGCCCAAACACCAACTGCCGTCTGGATTGCGGGATAGTGAAAAAGCGTGGTCGATGGCAGCCAAGTCCACTGAGGCTTCGCC
>JBAVRC010000724.1:0-4340 GCA_049694615.1 Thermosynechococcaceae cyanobacterium
GATTTGCAGATTGTTTATTTTAGTGAAGTCTTTGTCATTTTTTAGTTGTTCAATCCCTTCTTCAAGTTTTATGAAGTCGATCTGAAAAAGTTTTATCCCTTCGTCATGTTTAGAATAAAATTCGCGATATAAATTACGTATATAATAAGCTAAAAAAGGAGATAAATTTGAAATGGAATTCATGATTAATTAAGATAGGGTTAGTCAGCAAAATATATTACTTATTAAGGATTGAAGTTCGGCGAATTTGAGTAGCGAGGCTGAACAGGTTGCTTTAGCCATAGGATTCCCCATTTTTCGCAAAGATGACAATGGGGATCTGTAGGGTCGTAACCCATCGCGATGGATTGAACGAGCTTGATTGAAATGCTGGTAAGGGTCTGCCAGTCTTGTTTTGACGGCGATTCAACGAACTGAAGCCATGTCGGGATAGGCGTGTCGATATCTTGAAAGATCATTACAAAACACGTACGCAGCCGTCACCCCTTTGCAAAACACTTCACAATAGATAACGTGCAGGATGCCGCTATTTGGCGTCTCAACTTCATTCACTTCATTAAGCGCCCGCCCTATGCTGAAAACCTATGACCTTCACGTCGTAGAGACGAGACCGTTGATTAGCCCTGCACTGTTGCACCACGAGCTGCCCCTGACCGATGCCGCCTCCGCATTGGTGGCCGATACCCGCGATCGCATTCGCAATATCATGCGCAACGAGGATCGACGGCTGTTGGTGATTGTCGGACCCTGTTCGGTTCACGATGTTGAAGCGGCCTACGACTATGGACAACGGTTGGCAGTCCTGCGCCAGGAACTGGCGGAAGATTTGGAAATTGTGATGCGGGTGTACTTTGAAAAACCCCGTACCAATATTGGCTGGAAGGGGTTGATTAACGATCCCTATCTGGATGGGAGCTATGACATCAATACGGGAATGCGCTTAGCCCGCAAGTTGCTGCTGGACTTAACCGAACTGGGTTTGCCCGCTGCCACCGAACTCCTGGATCCCATTACCCCTCAATATATTGCCGATGTCATTGCCTGGACGGCGATCGGGGCGCGGACCACAGAAAGCCAAACCCACCGCGAAATGGCCTCCGGGCTATCGATGCCCATCGGCTTCAAAAACAACACCGATGGCAGTTTGCAGGCGTCGATTAACGCTATGTGGGCGGCCAGCCAGCCCCACCATTTCCTGGGGATCAACCTGCATGGTTTAGCGAGTATTGTGGCCACCACCGGCAACCCAGATACCCATTTGGTGTTACGAGGCGGCAAATCGGGTCCGAACTATGAAGCCTCCTTTGTGGAGGCAGCAGCCAAGGAATTGGTCCGGCTCAACCTAAACTCGCGCATTATGGTGGATTGTAGCCATGCCAATGCCTTAAAAGATCACAACCGGCAGGTGGCGGTGCTGGAGAATGTGGCAGAGCAACTCTTGGCGGGATCTAAACATTTACTGGGCGTGATGATTGAGAGTCACTTGAAGGCGGGCAACCAACCCTTGCCGGAAGATTTGTCCCGGTTGGTCTACGGCCAAAGCATTACGGACGCCTGTGTCGATTTCGAGACGACCACAACACTGTTGCGGAAGCTCGCGCAGTCGGTTCGATCCGCTGCATCCGTGTCTTGCCCGCTGGCGTAATGCGATCGCCCTCTAATCTTGAAAGGCTTCTGGGTAGGTATGCCACAGTCGATAGGCAAACTGCCGCATCTTTTGGTGGGCTATTTCCAGGGAATCAGGGGCTGGTTTGGCCGGATGTGGGGGCGAGATCAGCGGGTCTGCATTCAGGCGAGCCAGTAGCGGGATCAGCTCCGTATCGAGCACGCTCCGAAAGAGCGATCGCGGCCATAGGAGATCGGCACAGGCGCGCAGGTCGTAGATGGCCGGGAGCGTTTCCGGGTTGTCAGCATCGAGATCCTCTGCTTCAAACAGCAAAACAGGTCTGGCCCAATAGCGCTGGCCTTTTTCGACGACTTGGATAATTTCGGCGTAGAGTCGGGTTTGCCGATCCGGTAAACAGGCAAACTCGTTGGGGCGTAAGAGGGTTTCGGGAGGGCAATTCATGGAAGGTTGCGGAATTAGCACCGCATATCGTTACGTTGTTTGAAGTTTCGTCGCATTTTTGTCAATAGGGCAAAACTGCTGCTGTAAACTAAGACTCGTTATAGCATCCTTGACCGCTGGTTACCTTTGAAGCGCATCCAACGGTAACCCTCAGCCGTTTGATCATTAAACTGGAGCTTTTATTCGATGGCACATACTGTCAAAATCTATGACACCTGTATTGGGTGTACGCAATGCGTGCGCGCCTGCCCCACAGACGTTCTAGAAATGGTTCCCTGGGACGGCTGCAAGGCGGCTCAAATTGCCTCCTCTCCTCGGACGGAGGATTGTGTTGGGTGTAAACGTTGCGAAACGGCTTGCCCCACTGACTTCCTCAGCATCCGCGTTTACCTCGGTGCAGAAACGACTCGAAGCATGGGCTTGGCTTACTAGAAATTGCTTTGGCGATTTCGCCGAGTTTATGGGTTGGGATTAGATTAAGAGGGAGCATCTGCTTCCTCTTTTGTGTTTTAAGCGTCTTTTCGTTACATAACGCAATGAGTGCGACTACAATTTGGGTCAACGAACAACTCGATCCCTCTGGCTTACTGTATGCCTGCATTGCCTGTTGCGATGAACAACATGCGATCGCCTGTCACGATTCTTTTGCAAGCAATTTGACTGAGGATCAAAAACAAGCGGGTTGGGTAGCCCGTCTTCGCACCGTGGAGTCTTGGGACGATGTACCGGCCAGTGCCTTGAAACTCAGCTAAGGCACTAAAAACCTAACCCCTCTTCTGAGGGGTTAGGTGCGCTGTCATTGCCCCCAAAACTGGGCTGCGCAATTGTTGCAGTGGCGCGAGCGGTTTATTAAGGGTGGGACTGGAATGTTTAGGATCATAGATTAAATAAAACCCAGCGATTGAAATCGCGGCTACAAGAACCAAACCCGCCTACGCGGGTTGAAATCTAATCTTAGTCCGCGTAGGCGGACATCGTTCTTGTAGGCGCGGTTTCAACCGCTAGCAAAAATCTGGATGTTATTAAATCCACGATCCTTAGCGTTTGCTTAACTGGCTTCTAACGCTATTGCCTTGATCTTTGAGTTGCTGGAACCAAGCGTCGGCATCGTCTAGCTTATTCCCGACAAATTCCAAAGTGATATTTTGTACACTCACGGTTCGCACAGTCATGAACAAATCTCCTTGTCGATATCGCATCTTTCGCAATTCTCCCATGCAGGCATAGGTCTGGTGGGCCAGTCTCAATGGGTTGATATTCAACGCTACAAATGTTTTTAAGCTGCAAAATTACGCAATACCGTTCTCATAAATGCAAATATGGGCGCTCTAGGCCAACGGTCTCACTCAATCCCTTGGGATTTAGGTCGAAACAGATGGGTATGCTCAGGATGATAGAGACGCGATCGCACTAAAGGACTCGATGGCGATAATTGCAGCGCCGGACTAACCAGATACATCGTCGTTCGCTCTAGATTTTGCGCCTGGGTCATTTGCGCCATTTCTGCCAAGGGCACCACCCACAACTTCTCATCGGGCCAACCAATCCGAAAACAAATCGCAACCGGGGTTTCTGGGGGGTAATGCTCTAAGAGTTTGGCTTGGGCCACATCCACATGACGGGCGCTGAGATATAAACACAAACTGGCCCGATGAGCCGCCAAACTGGACAACTCCTCCGTGTCGGGAACCTGAGTCCGGCCACTGATTCGCGTCAAAATAATCGTCTGAACCAATTCCGGGACGGTGAGTTCCACCTGCAATCGGGCCGCTGCGGCCTGAAAGGTACTAATACCCGGAATGATTTCAAAGGGGACTTCAGCCTGGGCAAGGGCTTGCATTTGCTCATGGACTGCCCCATATAAACTAGGATCGCCTGAGTGCAGACGCACCACTGACTTTTGCGATCGCACCCGGTCAATCATGATCGGCAAGATCGCTTCTAAGGTTTTATTGGCGGTCTGGATCAGTTCGGCTTCGGGTTTGACCCCTGCCAGAATTTGGCGCGGCACCAGGGAATCGGCATAGAGAATCGTATCGGCTTGGGCCAGAATTCGGTAGGCTTTCAGCGTGAGCAACTCCGGGTCGCCCGGTCCAGCGCCGACAATATAAACTGCGGGTCGCAAAGGGGCCAGTGGTTGGGATTCAAGGGCAGATTCAAGGGTTGCAGAAGAGGTCATGGGCAAATACTACAACTCTAAACGATGGGACTGTGGCGCAACGACATCGGGCAAGGGGCGCTTGAGCAGATAGAGCCAGCTTAACCCGAATCC
>JBAVRC010000725.1:0-2782 GCA_049694615.1 Thermosynechococcaceae cyanobacterium
AACCTCCGAACGCTCCGAAGGGTTGGTCTTTGAGGACGAGACGGGTCAGCCCCGCCTCGTCTCCGCAGAAGCGATCGCCACACTCTTCTCGCTGTTTTCCGACCGCATCGAGTGCGTCATCCTCAATGCCTGTTATTCCGCCACCCAGGCCGATGCGATCGCCCAGCATATCCCCGATGTCGTAGGAATGAAACGGGCCATCGGCGATCGCGCGGCGATAGAGTTTGCGATCGGGTTTTACGATGGGGTATTAGCGGGGCGACCCGTGGAGTTTGCCTTTAAGCTGGGATGTTCTGCAATCCAAATGGAGGGAATTCCCGAACATTTAACGCCCACGCTGAAGCATAAATCGACGTAAATCTTTGCGTTTCCAGAAACTGTTCCTATGATTGAAGGAAGGCTCTAGGTCATTCAACGATGTCTATCGCTCCAGGATCGAACCCTTCAAGCCCATCGGACGACTCTCCTGAAATTAAGCAGGAGGTTGAAGGCGATCGCAATCAAGCGATTGGTCAGGCGATCAACAGCACCGTGGTTCATGTGAGTGGCGGAACGGTCACATTTGTTGCGCCGCCTCAAGTCAATCCTCTGGAAACATCCAAGAAAATTCCGCAAAATCTACCCCGCAGCGGCGTTGTTCAATTTGTCGGGCGTGGCCAAATCCTCGAAACGCTCCATAGGCAACTTCAAGAGAGCGATCGCGTTGCTGTGATGGCGGTGCGAGGCATGGGCGGCATCGGCAAGACCGAGCTAGCGCTCCAGTATGCGATCGCAGCCTATAACCAAGACCTGTATCCGGGTGGCGTTTGTTGGTTGCGATCGCGCGACCAGGAAATTGCGACACAGATTGTCAGTTTTGCCAAAACCAAATTGGAATTGACGATTCCCGAAAATCTAGAAGCGCAGGAACAAGTCGAGTACATCTGGGGGAAATGGCCAGCAGGCAATACGTTAATTTTGATAGACGACGTAACCGACTATGGGGCGATCGCCCCCTACCTTCCGCCGTCAGATCCTCGATTCAAAGTCCTGATCACGACCCGTCAGAATTTTGGAGCCTCCGTAACGTCGATCAACATTGAAGAATTGGACGATGCAGATGCGATCGCCCTCCTGAAATCTATTGTTGGCAATGAACGGATTGAGTCTCAGCGGTCCGATGCGGAATTGCTATGCCAGTGGGTGGGGAATTTGCCGCTGGGTCTGGAGTTGCTGGGTCGCTTTTTGGCGGGGAAAGAAGATTGGGCGATCGCGAAACTGCTAGAACGGTTAGAGTCGAAACGACTCGACGCCAAGGCATTGGTTGAAAGCGAATTTGGGATGACAGCGACACTGGGAGTCGCCGCGTCGCTGGAATTAAGCTGGGCAGAATTGTCGGAAACCGAGCAGGATCTCGCCTGTTTACTGGGGATGTTTGCAGTTGCTCCGATACCTTGGCCCTTAGTGGAGCAATGTTTTGAGGACGTTGACCCTGATGATCTTGAAGATCGGCGGGATAAAGGGTTGCGCGATCGCTCTTTAATTAAGCGAGTCGGTGATGGAAGCTATCAACTCCACCAGATTGTGCAAGAGTTTTTCCGGGAGAAGCTGAAAACTAAGGGTAAAGAAGGGCGATCCTTGCAAATAGCATTCGGTAGGCTCATGTTGAATCTGGTTCAAATTCTAGAGCCAACTCCTACCCTGAAGCAACTTGAACGATTACAAGTGACGATAGTGCATTTGGAGGAAACAACTCGTGCATGGCTAGAATGCATTCCAGAAG
The DNA here is from genome assembly GCA_049694615.1 of Thermosynechococcaceae cyanobacterium. GTDB lineage: Bacteria > Cyanobacteriota > Cyanobacteriia > Thermosynechococcales > Thermosynechococcaceae > JAAURS01. The sequence continues at coordinate 1,763 of JBAVRC010000725.1, forward strand.
ATAAAATTAAATATATATTTATTGAAATATCAAGATTTTACGAAGGAAAAATAAACTATAGTTTGGCAGAATATTGGCTTATAGAATGCCGAGATTTATTGGAGAAAATTCTAGGGGAAACACATCGTGATTTCTTTACATGCCTTGATAAATTGGCAGAAATTTACTATAAGCAAGGAAAGTTTATGGAGGCGGAATCCCTTTTTCGGCAAGCGCTAGAACTTAGGAAAAAATATTTAGGTAGCGATCATCCTTCTGTTGCAACTAGCCTCAATAACCTTGCTGGACTGTACAACCTACAAGAGAGACATAAAGAAGTAGAGACTTTCTACCTCAAAGCTCTGGCAATCTGGAAAAAACACTTTGGTGACTACCATCCTAATGTCGCGACCACTAACAATAATTTAGCAGTGTTCTACTTTAATCAAGGTCGATATAATGAGGCAGAGATACTGTTTAAACAGGTGCTCAAATACCGAAAAGATTTATATGAAAATGATCATCCTTATGTTGCTTCTAGCCTCAATAACCTAGCAGCGATTTGCCACAAACTAGGACACTATGTAGAATCAGAGAAGCTATATTTTGAAGCGCTCGAAATCAGAAGGCGAGTATTAGATGGTGATCATCCTGATATTGCAACAAGCCTTAATAACTTGGCAGAACTCTACAGTGATTGGTTGCGATTTGAAGAGGCAGAAGCTTTGTTTATTCAAGCAATAGAGCACCGTCAAAAATCATTAGGCAATAATACTTGGGATGTAGCCTCCAGTCTGTATAACCTCGGTAGACTCTATCAAAAACAAGGTAAATATGACGAGGCAGAAGCACGCTATCGCCAAGCGATCACCATAGCTCAAGCCATCCTCGGCCCCAACCACCCCAATACTCAGATCATGGTTGAGTGGCTTAACTCATTGCCAGAATAGACATCCCCGCCCCGTCATAAAATCCCCCACTCTGCCTCAGCTCAAACCCCCCAAGCAACAAAGCCAGCCACACCTTCACCACCGATAAACC
>JBAVRC010000726.1:0-2874 GCA_049694615.1 Thermosynechococcaceae cyanobacterium
CCATAATGCCCAGTCCCAACTGCCGGAAGACGTTGCGGACATTATGTTTTTGGTCGGGGGTGGCAAATTCTGCCACACTCAACACGTTATCGAGAAATCGGGTGGAAATCGCTACCGTTTCGGCTAAATCTTCCCAGTCGATTTCAATGTCGCCATTGGCCTTGCGATCGATAAACTTTGTGAGGACTAGGGAAGCCAGATTACAGGCGCTGTTCGGCGGTAGGAAAATTTCGCCGCAAGGATTCGTACAAGTTACAAAATCCCGAATGGGGCTGCGGCGTTTGGCATTGTCAATCAGCAGTAACCCAGGATCAGCGGTCGCGTGGGCATTGCTGGCAATCTTGTCCCACAACTCCGTCGCAAACGGATCCCCCGCATCCAACCGCGTGAAAAACTCATCATCTAACTGCACCGAAATATTGGCATTGTGCCAACGGCGATCGCGCTTCCCTTCAGGACTCAAATGCGTCTCCACCCAAGCCGTGGCAAGCTGTTGATTAATTTCGCGGAAGGTTTGCTGCTTTGCTTCCAGCGGCACATCGCTTTGGACCAACTGCGCCATCCGCTCCACCACAGATTTTGTGATCGCCGCATCAATCGTCGATTGCGTCTTGGCCTGAATAAACTCCAAAATGTCAGGGTGTTTCCAATCCATCGAGAACAAAAACGCACCGCGCCGCGCCTTATTCCCCGTCGTGATCTTCTTAGAATTTTCCGACACCATATCCAGCACTGCACAGGGACCGAGCGCCCGACCATCCTGGAACGGCGCACCCTTGGGCCGAATATAGCCCTTTTGGCCCTCCGCCCCGATATTAATGCCCACCCCACCGCGAAACTTCGTCGTCAGCACCGCATCCGACACCAGCTTCGTAATGTCGTGGATATTGTCCTCCGCCGACAACACAAAGCAATTCAGCAGTCCGCGTGTGCCGTGGTCGCAGTTGGCCAAAATCGAACCGCCGGGAATCAACTTCATCGGCAACAGAATCGATAAAAACTTGTCTTCCCATTCTTGGCGGAGTTCGGGCGTGGCTTCAGCACTGGCCACAAATCGTGCTACCCGTTGCACAACCGCTTCCCACGTGGATTCGCCATTGACAAAATACTTCTGCAAAACCGCTCGTTGGGATTCGCTGAGTTCGATGGTGGGGGACTGAGTTAGAACCATACGAGAGCCTCTCGGGCTAAAGGAACGATAAAAGGTCGATCAAGAAAATTCTATATCTAGCGCCTTGACTAGACACAACATTCTGACCACCCCTAAATTTAGTACCGCTCCTCTTTTGCGTCAAGCCATCTCCCGAAGCGTAATGGAATGTAACGCGAGGTCAGATTGGTCCCCAAAAGACCGTAAAAGCCCCCACCTCTATCAAAAAAGCCAGTATCCTAGGAACACGTCCCTACCTCCCCTTGCACGACGAGATCTAATGCTTATGTCATTTGCCCTTGACCTGACCACCTTAACTGGCACCGGGTCCCATACGCCCTACGCATTCTATGCTGTCTTAGCCTTAGGCTTTTTAGCTGCCGTCACCTTAGGCTCGATCGCCTTCTATAACTCCAAGCGTCCCGTCGGCTGGGAAGGCAAAGATCGCCCCACCTATATTCCCAAAATTGGATCTGAGGACGAAACCCAATAGCGCTAGACACGGGTCTAGAATGGATGGCTCGATGTCGATAGCTGTATGGGTAACCTAAAACTTATACCCATCGGGCCACCCATTTCCCCATGAAGGTACTTGCCCTGCCCCATCGACTCCGGCAAAAATTACAGTCCCAGACCACGAAAACCCTAGGGACCAGATCCGCCACCCCTCCAACGGTAGAAGACTCCGTTTGGCTGCGGATCTTTGTCCAAGCCCTCGTCAGCGTGGGCATTATGGCCACCGACGTGGCCGCATCTAGCACCAATAGCCTGTGGGCCATCTCCCTCAGCATCTTGGGCGCAACCTGGAGTTGGTATAGCCGCCGTCGCCGTAACCTCGCGGCCAAATTTGGCATAGCCATCGGCATGTTAGTGGTCTTAGGGTTCTTTTTTGCCCGCTTACTCGGTAACCCCGGAGACTCCCGCATTCTGCTGGCCGATCTGCTGATTCAATTGCAGATTTTGCATACCTTCGACCTGCCCCGTCGTAAAGACCTAGGTTACTCCGCTGTCATCGGCTTGATTTTGATTGCCGTTGCCGCCACCATCAGCGAAACCATGACCTTTGGCGTCTTCTTGGCCCTGTTCTTGGCGATCGCCCTCCCCGTCCTTTTCTTGGACTACCGCTCTCGTTTGGGCCTTGCCACCCAGCAAATCCAGCAAATCTCGTCCCTGTCGCCCCGCCGTTTGATGCTTTTTTTCGGCACGATGGTCAGCCTAGGGCTATTGATCTTTGCCATCACCCCCAGGCTACCGGGCTACCAATTCCGCATGTTGCCCGTCAGTGGCGAAATTGCGATGCAAGGCAAATTCGATGCCACTAAAGTCTTCAATCCGGGCTATGTCAACAACGGCAACGGCAATCGTCCCGGCGGCGAAAAGGGGCAAGCCATGGGGGCAGGGACTGTCCCCAACTTCAACGCCAAGTTTTACTACGGTTTCAACACCGACATGAATCAAAACTTGCGCGGTGCCCTAAAGCCAGAAGTGGTCATGCGGGTCCGGTCCCAAGCAGAAGGATTTTGGCGCGTCATGGCCTTCGACCGCTATACCGGGCAAGGTTGGACCGTCTCGCGCAATCAAGCATCGACCGTGGTTCGACGCGTACCCTGGTCCTATCGGTTTTATATCCCACCCATTCAGTCTCAACACCACACCAAAGAAGTGGTGCAGACTTTCTCCATCTTGACCGAATTTCCCAACCTATTGCCCGCTTTAGCCCAAAC
>JBAVRC010000727.1:0-3274 GCA_049694615.1 Thermosynechococcaceae cyanobacterium
TTAGCCTAACATAGCCATCGTTTGTAAGTTGGCTTGATTTTCTTTGGAATTGCAAGGAATATTTTCACATTTCGATTGACAATCCACATGACTGCGATCATGTTGGTCATTGCCTCGCGCCAACGCCTCATGACCTATAGCCGTCAAAAAAAGCTCACATCTGACTTTTTTAATGTGTTTCAGACTTGGCGCTTACAGGAATTGAACCCGGAAGAAGCCCAAGATTTAGTCCGTTTGCCCCACCCCGATGCTCCGGCATTGGGCGAAGAGAAGCGAAAACAAGCCCTGCAATGGGGCAGACAAAACCCCTGTTTACTGCAAATTGCGGGGCGCTGTTTGTGGGAGGCCAAACAACGGGATCGTTCAGATGCCTGGGCAAGAGCGCAGTTTGAAGAACAGTCGATTGGGGTGCCAAGGAAATTGCAACCGCTCCAACAGAGTATCCATGCCATCTCCCAATTAGGGCGTTTAGGCCAAGGTATTGGCGATACAATTGACGGTTGGGGAAATTTTTTTAAAGGCGCGTTTATTTTGATCTTACTGGGGTTAGTCTTGACAGGGGCCGCTCAATGGCAGCAAATCCAGAACTGGTTTCAAGACACCAAAAAAGAAACTCAGCAGAATTTTAAGTAGCGCCTTGGGAGCACACATTCATGACCGTAGGGCAATGGACAAAATTGGGAATCTATATAGCAGAATGTGCTCAATTGCTTTACCAGATTTATTTCCAGCCCTTTACCCTGCGGCGAAGATTACAGAGTATTCATCCAGATTTAGATATCCTCACAAATCCTTTTCAGTTCAAATCAGAGTTTTCCGAAAACCTTGAGTTAGCACGTTACGCTCAGCAGACTTGGTGGTTAACGGCTGTTGTCCCCCTTATCGCAGTCCTGATAGTTGCCTCAATTTATTCTATTTTTGCGGCTAGCCCTTTCGACTTTAGACCAAGCGGACTGTTTTTACTGGGCTGGTGGGTTGGCATTTGGCTAGCAAGGAGAGACTCAGGACAATGGAGTGATCGGCTGATGAAGCTGATTTACATTTTTTTAGGGTTAATACTTTTTTTTTCTTTGGGTGCTTGTGTATTCCCCGATATCTTGGCAGTTCTCTTTCGCCCTTTTGCAACATTATTGCCACTGTTACCCTCACTTGGCTCGCTAATGCTTTTCGCGTTTGGTGTCGCGGGTGGTGTCGCGGGTGGTGTCGCGGGTGGTGTCGCGTTTATCCTAGGTGTTTTACGCGTTTATTTTTGGTTGCCGGAATTTCTTTGGTTAATGCTCCTTAATTTTACTGCAAACCAACGCAACGTAACCCGATTGCTGCGCTGGCTACCGCCCTATTTCGATCAGTTAATCCATCTCCCGCTGCCCTTTATGAGCGACTTAATCGTAGAAGCCCATCAGTTCAACCCGCTAGCGGCTCGAAATACCATTGACTACCTGACAAATTTTACAAATCAACAATCCGCAGCTGCCCGCGCCATGTTGGGAATTGCCCTACAAACCTTCGACCGTTGTCGTTCTGTCGGAGATATCGCGGCCAGTTGCTACCAACTCGACTGGTTGCCCCAAGACAATACGACCTTTGGCCCTGCATTTCCTCAAATGCTAGCCATTAGTCAAAGTGTTCATGCTGCCTACCAAGCCACTAGCCCTTACCGCAAATTGGAACTCATCGAGCAGCCATTCCGCGAATTGCAAACCCTTAGAAATAGCCTTTCCATCGGCAAATCCGCCCGACTGGCCACAGCCCTTGGCCCCATTGCTGAACAATGGCAGCGCATTCTAGCTGACAGTCGTCTTACCCTAGCCGAAGAAGCTCGGAAATCGCCGGAAATCCCTAACCGATATATTTCCGGCAATCCCCTCGATCCCGCAACCTCCGAGGGGCGTTTCAAAGGTCGCCAAGATATATTTCAAGCCATCGAAGATGTTTCCCTCTCCGCTAATCCGCCGGTTTGGTTGCTCTACGGTCGGCGACGCACAGGTAAAACCTCTGCTTTGAAATACTTACCCCATCGCGTGGACGGTAATTTAATTCCTCTGTTAGTTGATTGCCAAGAAATTGCCAGCAGCCAGAAACTGACAAACGTTGCTCGGGTTATTGCCAATGGCATCATACAAACAGCCCGGACAGCCCGTAACTTGTACCTTTCTCCAATTGACTCCAATTCGTTGGAATCTGATCCGTTCTTTGCACTGCAAAGTTGGATGGAATCGATCGAGCGCCAGTTTCCCCAGAAACGTTTTCTGCTCTGTCTCGACGAATTTGAAAAATTAGAAGAAGTTATTGCTGCCAGCCAGAGCCGAATTCCCCTCAATTTTCTGCGCACCCTCATGCAACATCGCAAACAATGGGTGTTGCTCTTCAGCGGCTCCCACACCCTAAGTCAACTACAACCCTACTGGAGCGATTACCTGATTAGTACCCATACACTGCGTCTCACCTATCTACAAGACGCCGAAGCACGAGACTTGATTCGTCACCCTGTTGCCGATTTCCCTGATATTTTTGACGATGCGGCAGTGGATGCCATAATCGACCTCACCCACTGTCAACCCTATTTCATTCAATTAATTTGCTCGACCCTTGTTGAACATCTTAATCGTCAGCAGCGGAACCAGGTTACAGTTGCAGATGTTAATGCAATTCCTTTAGTGGCAATTGAACGTGCCGATGGCTACTTCAATGAATTTTGGCGCACTTCTCTCTCAGCAGACCACCGCAATTTGCTAACGCGATTGATCCAAGCTGAATCCTTGACTGAAAGCGATCAGATTATTTTATCTCAACTTATTCAAATGGAAATTTTAGAACAAATATCTAAAAACAAATATCGATTTCAAATTCCGTTAATTCAGAAATTCATAGCATCAATTTCTTGAATTAAATTCTTGTAGATGTGGTCATGAATTAGTCTAAGGGTACAACATGATTTCTCTTAAAAAAAATTATCGGTTGATCGTCTCATACTCGTAATTGCCGTGTGATCGCCAATCTCGTCTGATTCATCCAAATCCCGCAATTGATCGGTTGATGAATCGTCTCAGCCCGTACCTCCGAATCACAGGCATTCAGCGGTACCTCTGTTGGGGCACATGGCTTTGCACCCCAACGCAACGTCGTGATGGATTCATCTGAAAAACGCTCTAACCCTCTTTAATCACTCTGGGGGGAGAAAAATATTCCCAGAATCTGAAAGAGCCTATAGGCTATGCTTTTCATCACGTATTTCCTGACACTTTCATAAATTTGGAGGGGTTCAGCAAAGATC
>JBAVRC010000728.1:0-18206 GCA_049694615.1 Thermosynechococcaceae cyanobacterium
ATTGCAATCTTAGGAGGTTGTGCATGAATATAAAGGCGGCTTTAGCGCGTCTAAGTAGCGCCTTAGGGGAAGCGTCTCTGGGACAGCAACTGTTATTGTTGCACGGTCTGGAACAGAGCCAGAATCCGGCCAGTGACACAGACAGTTTAAATATTGTGGTCGGCTATACCGGGTCAGAGAACAGTCGGTTAGCGCTGGATTTAACCTTGTTGATTGCTTATCAAACCCGTTTGGTAACGCGTCAACCTGTGGTTGTTCAAGCGGTGTATGTGTTAGAGGATATTGCGACGCTCCCAATGCCGGTCTGGTCTGATGCGATCGCCCATCGGCCCACCCGTAACGAATCGGACTATGCCGGAACAGCCACGGCTACAGTGACCCGACCGACTCGTTTATCCAGTGGGCAGTCAGCCGCCCATTGCATCGATTTCAAGACCGCTCAGATTGCGGGGTTTGAGGCTGCCGATCAAGTCCTTTGGCAAGCACGGTCTTTTGCAACAGAGTGGCGAGGTGCATTAAATACCCATCTCCGGTTTGGCGAACCTGGCGTGGAATTGTGCACTGTGGCCGAGCAGGAAAATGCCTGCCTCATGGTGGTGGGATGTACCAGCATGGACCATCCCCTGGTGCAACAGCTAGCCCATGGGGTTTGTTGCCCAGTGGTGGGGATTCCGGCCTTCAAGTCTGGCTCGATGGACTATGACCGTCAGTAAATCCATTCGGCTAGGATGAGAGTGATCTACGTCGATGCAGGGAGCCATGCTGAAGAAAATTCAAGTCCGACTGTGCGGTATGGTACAGATCGCGGCGCTGCTATGGCCCCCTTCCATCCTCCTTGCACAATCGGGGGATGGACCGACGTCTTCGGGAAAGGCATCTACAGGAACGGATGTTCTTCGCGAGACTAACGGTCGCTCCTTCCAGACGCTCTGGCATTTTAATGGTCGTGCCAATGGTGCTCATCCCAAGGCGGGTCTAACGCTGGCAAAGGACGGGTTCTTTTACGGCACGACCTACGATGGCGGCAAATACAATCAAGGAACGCTCTTTCGGCTCTCTCCGCAAGGTCAACTCGCGGTCTTGATTCACTTTAACGGTCAAAATGGGGCGTACCCTTTCGGCGAACTGCTGCAAGCCAGCGATGACAACTTTTATGGCACCACCAGTAAAGGGGGACCGCGCGATTACGGCACGTTGTTTCGGCTTACACCAGAGGGCGGACTCACAACGCTAACCCATTTTTATGGCCATCGGGGCATCGCCCCTTCGGGTGCATTAGTGGAAGGACCTGATCGCAACCTATATGGCACCACGCAAAAAGGCGGCAATATGAACCGCTGTGCGGGTGGTTGCGTAACGGTTTTTCGCGTCGACTTGAACGGTAGGCTACTCACGCTTTTAGAATTCAATGGTCTCAATGGGAGGGAGCCCTTGTCAGGCGTGATGGTCGATCACGACGGAAAGCTGTGGGGCACGACGGCCAAGGGCGGTCAGAATAATGTGGGCGTCGTCTTTCGGTTAGACCCCAACGGCGGATTTAAAAAAATGACCACCTTTAATGTGACGAATGGGGCGCGTCCATTGGGGCGTCTCATTCAAGGTCAAGACAACAATTTTTACTTCTATGGGGTCACCCAAACGGGTGGAGACAATGGGCAGGGGACTGTGTTTCGTCTACTCCCATCGGGGCAGCTCGCACCATTGGTTCACTTTGATGGGCTAAATGGTGCTAATCCAGAGGCAGGCTTAATCATGAATCGAGAGGGTCTTCTATTAGGGACAACCGTGAACGGTGCGCCAAATCAGCCTGGATCTGTGTTTCAACTCTCCATTCAAGGTCAATTTCGGGTTTTAAAAACCCTTCGTCAAACTGAAGGAGCTAACCCCAAAGGGATTTTGGTGGAGGGACCGGATGGCTTTCTTTACGGCACAACTGAAAATGGCGGTCAATCTAATTTAGGAACGGTGTTTCGGATCAAGCCCAGTTAACAGGGTATAGAGAATTGCGCATGAGAATTGCCTATCTGATCAACCAGTATCCCAAGGTGAGTCATAGCTTTATCCGTCGGGAAATTGCGGCTCTAGAGACCCAGGGATTGGAGATTTTTCGGTTTGCAATTCGCGATTGTGCCGAAGAACTGGTGGACGAAGAGGACAAAACCGAGTTGCCGAAAACACGTTTTGTGTTGCAGCAGGGCTATGGGGTTTTGCTAACCCGGTTGCTACAGGTTTTGTTGACCCACCCGTTGCGTTTCTTAAACGCGCTGAAGCTAGCCTTTCAAGTCGGCTGGCGTTCGGATCGAGGGGTGTTACTGCATTTCGTTTATCTGGTCGAAGCGTGCTTGCTGCTTCGGTGGTTTGCAGATCTAGAGATTCTCCACGCCCATGCCCATTTTGGGACCAATGGCACAACGGTGCTGATGCTCTGTCATGCACTGGGTGGTCCAACCTATAGCTTCACGGTCCACGGCCCGGAAGAATTCGACAAGCCGATCGCATTGGCCTTAGGCGAAAAACTCCGACGTGCCCAGTTTGTCGTGGCCATTAGTTCTTTCACACGCAGTCAACTGTATCGCTGGTGCCCCTATTCTGAGTGGAACAAAATTCATGTCGTGCGTTGCGGTGTGGATGCTAGTTTTCTCAGTCAGGACTGGACCTCAATCCCTGATGCGAACCAATTAGTCTGTGTGGGGCGGCTCTGTGAACAAAAAGGACAGTTGCTGCTGTTGGAAGCAGCTAACCGACTGGCAGAAGAAGGGTATGATTTCACCTTATTGCTGGTGGGGGATGGTCCATTGCGATCGCCCATCGAAGCCTTGATCCATGAGTTTTGCTTAGCGCATCGCGTGACAATCACCGGGTGGGCGAGTAACCCAGCCGTCCAGCAACATATTTTAGCGTCGCGGTTGCTGGTCTTACCGAGCTTTGCAGAAGGCTTACCTGTGGTGCTCATGGAAGCCCTCGCCTTAGGTAGACCCATCCTCAGTACCACGGTGGCGGGGATTCCAGAATTAGTGACATCCCAGCAAGAGGGTTGGCTGATTCCCCCAGGCTCTGTCGAAGATTTGACGCAGGCGCTGAAGAAGGCGCTAGAGACTGACCTCTCCATCCTGAATACCATGGGACAACTGGGGCAAGCAAAGGTGGCCGCCCAACATAGCACGGCCATCGAAACACAAAAACTAGCCCGGTTGTTTCAGATGCATACAAGCGAATTGTAAATTTTCGATTACAATTTATACCAAATTAGACCTATTTACCCTGTAAACTCTCTTAAACGATCTTTTTATGGGATTGGTGTGAGGGATTTGCATTGCTGCGGTATAACCAATGTTTAAAATCAGCAGGTTATGGCAAAAGATCATTTACTGCATGAGCATTGCGTTGATCAGTGCGTTGGTCACCGTGTTCTTGTTTGAAACCCTATTCCCCAAAGCCTCCTTCAATCCGGTGGTGGCAACGCCCTCAATTGCTCCAGCCCCTCTCCGTGAAACAATCCCGAAACCGGTCCAACCCAGTTTGTTCGCACAGGAGCTGGTGGTGTTAGAGCAATTGCATCAACAGGCTGCGCGGGTGACGATCGATCAATTGACGGCTGAAGATAGGGCGTACAGTTCGGCGACGATGCTTGCGATGCCGGTGCTTGCAGCCGATGCCGTTACGCCGCCGCAATATCGTATCAACATTAATCCCACCAACTTTGGCGATCGCTTTTCACGGGATGTGCAGGGCCATCCAGTCCATAACCGTTTGCTGATTGTCTTACATGAAACGACTGGGACGGTTTCTGGGGCCATCAGCGCCATGCTAACCCCCCACGTACGGGATGAAGATCAGTTCAGTTATCATGCTGCCATTCGTTGGGACGGTGCGATCGTGTATTTGGTCGATCCTCAAAAACGCGCCTATGGGGCTGGAGATTCCATGTTCAAAGGGTCACAGGGCCCTGAAACCGTAAAAACGAAAAAAAACTTGGATCCGTCGGTGAATAATTTTGCGTACCATATTTCTCTGGAAACGCCCATAGATGGACAAGAGAACCAGGATCCGTCGCACAGCGGGTATACCGAAGCGCAGTATACGTCTTTGGCATGGCTCATCGCGCAGTCTAGGGTGCCCAGCGATCGCGTTACAACCCATGCCGCTGTGGACCAATCTGGAGAGCGTCAAGATCCCCGTTCATTTGATATGGAAAGACTGCGCAATACGTTGCTCTTGCAGACGGACCCTTTAATGTCCCTGCATACAACACCTCCGCCCTAATCGTTGCATGAGCCCTTATGCCTGAGCCATATCTCGAATGAGCGAAAGTCTGTTGGCCAGGTAAACTTGAATCTCTTGGGTTTCTTCGCCACTTAAGGGATGATGGATTTGGAACTGTGCCAAAAGTTGCTTAACCAAGTCCGAGTCGCTCAATTTAAGCAACCGATGGGTTTGGGTTTCTTCAATCACGGACCAAAGCTGTCGCAGGATGCTTGCACTCATGTGTGATTCCCCCTTAACGGATGTAGGGTTGCCCCAACCGTGTTGTTTTAGACGATGATCGCGAATGTTGCCAGTATGCCCAAGATTTGTATGGATGAACCAAATCTTAAGATAACATTACAATTCCTAGGCGATGCTGTAATTCATGATACATCAGTCAAGTTGAAGAGAACACATTTGCAACAGGGACAACAACCCCCTCATGCAGCCGTTGGGGGCGGTAAGTAAGAAATCGCTGATATCACGGCACCTTGCGGATCTTGGATGAGTGTAAACCGACCGACGGTCGGAATATCTTGGGGTGGCATCAATACCCTACCTCCCAGATCTTGGGCCAACTGAGCCGTCGCATCAACATCCTCAACGGTGACGTAAGTGCCCCAATTGGGCGGCATCTGTTGCATATCCGGTGGGATGCTCATCAATCCGCCGATCCCTTGACCACCCGCTGATATGACCCGATACTCTATCCCGTCAACGGGACCGTCTGCCATGGTCCAACCAAAAAGCTGGGCATAGAACGCCTCTGCGCCTTTCAAATCTGTGGTCATCAATTCGCACCAGCTAAATGCGCCAGGTTGCTGAAATGGGTTAATCATAATGACTCCTTAAACAAGGCGTGTTAGGTCACCTGCCAGAATAGATCTATTTTTGATTTTTGTACAGATATCAAATATTAACTTTTGCGAATCAGCAACTCGTGTTGTTCAGGTACCCAGCCCGAAACAACGGTCCCCTACGAATTGCACCGAAACAGCTCCGGATCCAATGCATTGCCGGGACTTTCCACGAGAACCGGCATTAGTATTCCCTCAATAAGCTTGTTTTTTCATCGCGCCAAAAAGCCACGGAATCCTTTCAGGGAAGGTATTTCAGCGGTTTTGACATTTAGAAACAAGTCTAAATAAGTATAATTTGCAACGGAGCCTCCTTATGATATAACTTATATGATATTAATTCTCATTAGGGAGCCTTGGATTTTTAGCAAAAAATACCCAAAAGTCAGCCTAGATATACTAAAAATGGCTTAAATTGGGTCTCCATCGTCAAGAAAATAGATTAATTAGTTTCTCAATAAGCTTCATAAAAGAAGAGAGGTGGGGTCCCAGTATTGCCTGACACAAGTCTCTAATCCATTCGGTTCATGCAGAAAGGCTTCACTCAAAAATGCAACAGTCACCGATCAAAAAACCGCTCTTTGCAACAGATTCTTCTGAGTTGCCCAGGCAATTAGATATTGCGACCCTTAGTGTGTACGGATTGGCAATTCTCTCAGCGGGGTTATTCTTATTTTTGCCCCTGGTCAATTTGCTCCACCCGAGTCCGTGGCAACGCTCTCTAGGAACGATTCATAGTTTTGGTGCATTAATGACCACAGTGATTGTGGCCTATACGGGACATCTCGCGTTTCCGTTGTTGCGAGGTTCTAGTAAGGTTCTGCCCCAGATGCGAACGCTCACGTTTTGGTCAACCGTGATTACGACGCTGGGTGTTCTGACAGGAAATATTGCCTACACAAGGTACAGAGCCAATATTGATTATGGAGGAGCACGAGCTTGGCTCAAGGCCAATACGCCACTGGTTCAATACATTTTTATGGAGTATCACGAATTTAGTTGTTTGTTTACACTGCCTTTGGGCGCAGCTTGCACCTGGATTCTGTGGAAATATGGCGACTCTATTCTAGAGCGGCAGAATCGTCCTGTCCTCACTGCCACCTGCATTGCCTTGATGGGTATGATGTTTTTCGCGATGGGTGGGTTTGTTTCCGGTTTAGCGATCGCAAAAGTCCATGCTCTGTAGTCTCTGTAAGCAAGTTTGTTTAATGTCTATTTTTCATTTCAAGGAGTACAACCATGCAAAAGTCGCTGACTCGCCCTCAAAAGAGCGAGCCGATTTACACCCGTCTATGGAACGGGTTTAAGCAGTTTCCCGCCAGTCTCCACAAAGGGTCTGTGAACGCACCATCCAGTTCAGGTCCTGCTGCTGCCGCACTCATTAGTGGTGGAGTTGGGGCTGTATGCATGATGGCAACACACCACTTCGCAGAGCTTTCTAAAGCGAATAATCAGATCGTGATTGCCATGGGCAGTTGGATTCCAGGGGCAATGAATCCAGACCCGATGTGGGGAAATTTAGAAAACTATGCGGGTAAAGAAATGATGTTCTTTATCGGCTGGTGGGTGAGTTGGCCTGTGCTGTACTTGTTGCTTAGAAACCGACAACTCAAACCACGCAGCATCTTTATGAGTTTATTCGGGCTATTTGCGCTGGCGACCGCAATGGCTTGGCACCCCCTGTTTCCCTATTTAACGTTGAAGTAAAGGCAGTAACGATTATGGCAGAACGATCAACGCTTAAGATGCACAAGTATGTATTGAGCTTAGTGGCTTTGATGGGAGGCTTTGTCGTGACGTTTCCCATTGCGATCTCGCGGGTCAGTTCAACGGAGCAATTTGCAGGTCAACCCTTCCACTCACAAACCTGTGAAACCAAACAACCCAAAGAACGGAAGGTGGTTTCTTGGCTGGCCACTTGCGCTCAAATGACGGTTGCCCCCTTGCCGACAAAGGTAGATCTAGGATCTCCAAAACCCTAACATGTTCTGATCTCAGATTCTGATTGGGTGCGTATACCTCTGGGGGTGCAAGGTCTTGCACCCCTATAAGACCTTATTGATAATTAATCTTAAGAAAAAGCCTTATTTTTCGGTAGTGATTTGGAAGTAGTGGTGAGGCTCAAATCCTTGCCAGTGATGCATTGTAGTGATGTATAAAATACCAGATAGCCCCGATGTGATTATCCAACTTCTTGGAAAATATGAGATTCTTTCTCACGAGTCTAGAGACCCTATAGCAATCCTAGATGATTTGTAAAATTTGGGATCCCTGATTGGTGCTGGAGTGCTTATCTGGCAAGGTTTCCAGTTTTCGGAGTTTTACGAATGATTTCGGACTGCTATATGTCTGAAAGTATTGTTTAAGCGTTCGATATGATTAGTTTGTCCGGTTTCCTTGCCAACAGGTCTGTGCCGCTTGCTAGGAATTACATGTTTATAGACTTGCCAAAAGTCTGTATAAGTCACCGCGCTCTCTCGATAAAGGTCAGGTAAAGAATTCCATAATTTACGGGCTAATTTACGAGTTCTATCTCCAACAAAACATCCCACAATCTCTCGCGTATCACGGTCAATAGCTAGCCAAATATAAAACTCATATTTCTTGCTGTCGACAAAAGCCCACATTTCATCACATTCAATAGTCAAACAAACGCTTGATTTATCTAAAACCGTTACGTGACGAGGATTATGAGCCATTTTACGATTTACATAATTTTGTAGATAGGCCCAACTAACACCCGTCACGCGAGCAATACCACGAAGTGATATTCGTTCAAGCAGTAATTTATCAATCAACTGATTTATTTCGCTTGAGACAGTAGTATTGTTAGGATTTTCAACGAATTGACGACCACAGTCTTTACATTGACGTTTGGGTTTTCCATTGTGAATAGAGCCATTCTTGATGACGTGCTGAGAACCACAGGACGGACAAATATGTTTGTGGAGGGTTTCATGTGGTTCTTCTACACAAACTTTTGATTCCTGAACTGTAGCTGAAAACAGTTTAATAATCCAGGTGAACAAAATCGCTAAAATAGTCGTCATCACAAATCTCGTATTCCATGTATATTATATTGTCTATTTTATGTTAATAAAAAGTGCGTGAAAAGCCCTCGGGACATAGGTTATGATTCGCCACTGCTTCCAGATCACTACCAGCATTCGAATCATATCATCAGTTTATGTTAGAATTATTCTGAACAACTTATAAAATGCCGTGACTTCTCAAGCTATTTACCCCCACATAGAGAAAATATCGGGTCAGCCTGCTTGCCTGCAAAGGCTGCCTCGTATTCGAGTCGCTCAAATCGTTATGGACTATATGGCATACGGCTGGTCGGTTGAGGAGATGTGCCGCCAGCATACTTACTTACGCCTTGCTGAAGCCTACGCAGCGATGGGATACTACTTTGACCATCAGGACGAGATTGATAATGAGATTCGGGCTGAATGGGAACAATCCCAGCAGGAGAAAGTTCAATCTCCAATCTCTCCGTTTGCTATAAGGATGAAGGCCAAGGGACTTTTATAAATGGCAATTCGATTGTACATGGATGTTCATGTCCCCCAATCTATCACCGATCAACTTCGTCGCCGTAATGTAAATGTTCTCACCGCAATCGAAGATGGCGCAGATGAATTACCCGACGATGAACTTCTAGAACATGTGCAATCGCTGGGACGAGTAATGTTTACGCAAGATATTCGCTTCAAGGCAATGGCTGAAGATTGGCAACGCCAAGGTAAGCCTTTCGCAGGACTGATTTTTGGACATCAATTAGGAGGCACAATCGGTCAGTACGTCAAAGATTTAGAGCTAATTGCACAAGCCTCTGAGCCGGATGACTGGTTGAATATGGTTGAACACTTGCCCCTGTAGGAAGCAGTCGAACAAATCCATGGAGACGACCGTATCAAGATTGTCGGTGAGAGTCAGAGGATATCTGCGGCAACTGGGTGAATGGTTTAGATGGCTCTATTCGTCGCCCCTTAAACCGACCACTCCCGCATTGCGATCGCCCAACCTTCGGCCAAAACCGGATCCGTCGTTGGAGCTTGGGCACGCCGCACCAGTTCCCTATAGGCTTGGTCCGCTGCCACTTGTTTAAGGGCCGCAATCACATGCAACCGCACCCCATAGTCCGGGTCCGCCAACCAATCTATCCAATCGGGAATCGTTTCGGGCTGGGCCAGTCGCCCCACCGCCAGCACCGTCGCTGATCGCAATGGGGCTGACGCTTGCAAGATAGGCGATCGCATCCACACCATCAAAGTCTGGGTGGCGTCCGCCTGAGCAACCGAGTCGGAGATCCGCGCCATGCTGGCCAGAACGTCATGCAACAGACGCTCCGGCAGTGGGGATTGGTGACTCAGAACATCCCAGATTTGGATTAACCCCTTCAGGGCGGGTGGTGTTCCAATCCACCCCAGCGCCTGAATCAGAGTGGTTTGCAAGGCCGCTTCAGGGGTGGATTGGATGCCTTTCTCGGCCAGGGCGATCGCCGCTGATTCCGTCGCCAGTCGACCTAAAGCGCGGGCAGCTTGATCCGCAACCTCCCCGTAGGGATCGTCTAAACAGGGGGCAATCCGGTCCACCAACTCGGCCACCGGGATTTGATTGGGTCGGGTTGCTAGCCCGGCGATCGCCGCCTGCCGCACCCCTGGACTCGGATCCGCTAAACCCGCCATCAAAACGGGGACAATGGCTGACCCCTGAAATCGATCCAACGCCTCCAAACTGCCTTGACGGACTTCTGGCCATGGCGATTGCGCCGCCTGCAACAACAACGGCACCACATCCGGCTGCTCCATCTGGGCCAAAGCCCGAATCGCGATCGCTGCCTTCTGCGGATCGTCCAAGTAGGGGGCTAACGGGGCGATCGCTGCTACCCCCATTCCGGCCAAACTTTGGGCTGCGATAACGGCGACCTCTTCCTCTTCCGTTGTTTCTAAAAGGTTAACGAGCGCTAACAATGCCTCTGGGTGGGCATACGCACCGAGCAATTTGGCAATAAACCATTGGAGTTCCCCATCGGCGTCCGCCAAAAGCAGGAGTAAGGGTTGGAGGACTACCTCGCCGTACCCTTCAATCTGTTTGGCGACCTCCCACCGAGCCTGAAAATCGCCGACCTTCAAGGCGCTAAGGGCATCGGCTAAATCGTTCACAACTTACAGGCCCAATTCGTTCCAATCCATACAATTGTATCGACTGGTTCTTGATAAGGTTAAAGACCACCTGAACCAATCATTATGCAACTAATGCATTGGCGTTATGACGCTTCTTCATAATTTCTTAATTTTTGTAGCAATTAATACGAATTGTTGCATCCATCGCCAGTAGCTTACGAAATGTAAGCCTTGTATCCAGTCGGCCAGCATCAGTGGTTTTGGTTGTTCAGGAAAAGGTTCGAGTCAAGCAACGGGTGTCTTCCAGAATGGCAAGCACCCTTCCGTCTTTAAGCGATCGCGAGGGAATGGTTTTGACAAGCCTTACGGTAGAGACAACGGACAAACGCAATAAGTTTGAACGCATTAAGGCTGAGAAAGATGGTCTAGCTGTCTTAAAAGACCTATCCCATTTTGCCCAAATCGGCTGGGAAGCGATCGACGAATCGGATCGAGACTATCGCCTCAAATGGGCGGGGGTGTTTTTTCGCCCCGTGACCCCCGGCAAGTTTATGCTGCGCTTGCGCCTGCCCCAAGGGATTGTGACCAGCGGTCAAATGCGGGTGTTGGCTGAGACCATTCAACGCTACGGCCTAGAGGGCAGCGCTGATATTACGACACGGCAGAATATCCAGTTGCGCGGTATTCGCATTGAAGACGTGCCCCATATTTTTGACCGCCTGCAACAAGCTGGGCTGACCAGTGTGCAGTCGGGCATGGACAACGTGCGCAACATTACCGGATCGCCTGTCGCAGGCATTGACGCCGACGAACTGATCGACACCCGTGGGCTGGTCCGCAAGGTCCAGGACATGATTACCAATAACGGCAAAGGTAACCCATCCTTTACCAATCTGCCCCGCAAATTCAATATTGCGATCGCCGGGTGCCGGGACAACTCGGTCCATGCCGAAATCAATGATATTGCCTTTGTGCCCGCTTTTAAGGACGGGCAACTTGGCTTTAACGTCTTGGTGGGCGGGTTCTTTTCCGCCAAACGCTGTGAAGCTGCCATTCCCTTGAATGCTTGGGTGGATACCCGCGATGTGGTGGCAATCTGCGAAGCCATCCTGGTGGTCTATCGGGATCACGGTTTGCGGGCTAACCGTCAGAAGTCTCGCCTCATGTGGCTGATCGACGAAATGGGTCTCGATTTATTCCGTACCGCCGTAGAGCGTCAACTGGGTTTTCCCCTCAAGACCGCAGCGCCCAAAGACGAAATTGTCTGGGAAAAGCGGGATCACATTGGGATTCATGCCCAAAAACAACCCGGCCTGAATTACGTGGGTTTGCATGTGCCCGTCGGTCGCCTCTTTGCCGAGGATATGTTTGAACTATCGCGACTGGGCGAGGTCTACGGCAGCGGCGAACTCCGCCTCACCGTGGAGCAGAATGTTATTCTTCCCAACATCCCCGATTCCCGCATTGGCGCATTCCTGCGGGAACCGCTGCTGAAAAAGTTTGCGATTAATCCATCGCCCCTGAAGCGATCGCTGGTGTCCTGTACGGGCGCACAATTCTGTAACTTTGCCTTAGTTGAGACCAAAAGTCGTGCGCTCGCCCTGGCCGAAGAATTGGACCGCGAATTGACCCTACCCCGTCCGGTGCGGATGCATTGGACCGGATGTCCTAACTCCTGCGGTCAGCCTCAGGTCGCGGATATTGGGTTCATGGGCACCAAAACCCGCAAAAATGGCCAGGTGGTAGAAGGAGCCGATATCTACATGGGCGGCAAGGTGGGTAAAGACGCCCATCTGGGCACCTGTGTTATGAAAGGGATTCCCTGTGACGATCTCAAAATCGTGGTGCGAGATCTGCTGATACAGCACTTCGATGCACAACCCAAGCCAGGGTTTGAAGTTTTGGCCACCACACCAACCGAACCAGATGCGATCGCGGATGAACCGTTCACGCCCGCCCCACCCGCAACAATTTACTTTGCGAAGTCGGGTAAAACGGTGGACTGTACGGAAGGCGATCGCATTCTGGAGATGGCCGAACAAGCGGGGGTGAATCTAGACAGTAGCTGTCGGGCCGGGTCCTGCGGGACTTGTAAACAAAAGCTACTGGAAGGATCCATTACATACGAGGGGGAACCGCAAGCACTGACCGCCGAAGAAGCGGCCCAGGGCTACGTGTTAAATTGTATTGCCCATCCCATCGGTCGAGTGGTTATCGACTGTTAATGGGAGTTGGTTTGTCGGTCTGCGCCCGGTTTGACGGTTATGTTCAGTGGGCCAGACCTTTTGCGTTCGTACATATTTTGAGGAGTCAGGCGCATTGCATATGTCTAACTTGTCTAGGCGTAAATTTTTAATCACGGCGGGAGCCACCGCCGCAACGGCTGTCTTAGCCAACAGTTGTAGTTCAGGGTCCGACTCATCGTCTTCCTCCTCTCCATCCCCATCGGCGAGTGTGGCGACAGGAGAAGCTCCCGAAGTCACCTCGGCCAAGCTTGGGTTTATTGCCCTGACGGATTGCGCCCCCTTGGCGATCGCCAAAGAAAAGGGCTTTTTTGCCAAATACGGCATGACGGATGTGTCTGTGACCAAGCAAACCTCTTGGGCCGTTACCCGCGACAACATCGAACTGGGCAGCGAAAAAGGTGGCATCGACGGGGCGCATATCTTATCTCCCATCCCTTACTTACTGACAACCGGAAAAATCACCAAGGGCAACAAGCCCCTGCCGATGTATGTGCTGGCGCGGCTGAATACAGACGGTCAGGGAATTTCAGTCGCTAACGCCTACGCCGATACTAAAGTGAGAGCGGACAGTGCCGCCCTAAAAGCTAAAGTTGATGCGGCTAAAGCAGCGGGCAAGAAGTTTAAGTGCGCGGTCACCTTTCCCGGCGGCACCCACGACCTCTGGATGCGCTACTGGTTAGCGGCAGGCGGCATTGACCCAGAAAGTGATTTGGATATCATTGTCGTACCGCCGCCCCAAATGGTGGCCAACATGCAAACCAAAACCATGGATGCCTTTTGTGTGGGTG
The DNA here is from genome assembly GCA_049694615.1 of Thermosynechococcaceae cyanobacterium. Lineage (GTDB taxonomy): Bacteria > Cyanobacteriota > Cyanobacteriia > Thermosynechococcales > Thermosynechococcaceae > JAAURS01. The sequence goes on from JBAVRC010000728.1 coordinate 13,269, forward strand.
AACCCTGGAATGCCAAGTTAGTGGCCGATGGTCTGGGCTTTAGCGCGGTCACCACAGGCGAACTGTGGAAAGGTCATCCAGAGAAAGCCTTTTCCATGCGGGCGGACTGGGTCGATAAAAATCCCAAAGCCGCCAAAGCCTTGTTGATGGCTGTCTTAGAAGCACAGGTATGGTGCGACAAGGACGAAAACAAAGCCGAAATGGCCGACATTATTGCCCAAGACAAGTACGTCAAAACCAAAGCGGCCAACATCTTGCCCCGTCTTCAGGGCGACTTCGACCTCGGCAACGGTCAAAAACTGGAAAAAAGTCCGCTGTTGATGAAGTTCTGGCGTGAAGATGCCTCCTTCCCCTTCAAGAGCCACGACATCTGGTTTGTCGCAGAAGATATGCGCTGGGGTAAATTGCCCGCCGATACCGACATCAAAAAACTGGTGGATTCGGTGAATCGGGCAGATTTGTGGAAGGAAGCGGCTAAAGGCATTGGCCAAGAAGCCGCCATTCCTAAATCCGACTCCCGTGGGGTTGAAACCTTCTTTGATGGTGTCAAATTCGATCCCGAAAAACCAGAAGAGTATCTCAAGGGCCTCAAGATCAAAAAGGCTTAACAAACCTGTATGGGTAGGGATAGAGAAGGGTTATATCGCCATTTTCTATCCCTATTTAGCAAAACTACGCTTTTAAGGACAGTTTTTATGGCGGTTAGCCCAACCCTTCGACCGAATCCCCTCGCTCAACTCAGCGCAAAATTTGCGTCGTTGCCCAAAATCTTAATCCCCCCTGTGGTGGTTATTGGGGTCTTGCTGTTGGTGTGGCAGATACTTTGCCTAAATCCTGAATCGCCCATGCCGGGACCGATTAAGGTTATAGTCCAAACCTGGACTTATATTATTGATCCATTTTTTGACAATGGAGGCACCGACAAGGGCCTGGGATGGCAAATTTTCATTAGTTTGCAGCGGGTCGCCTTGGGCTATAGCATTTCGGCTGTGGTGGGTATCGCCGTGGGTATTCTGATTGGCACAACTCCTTTTGCCCGAAAAGGTCTGGACCCCTTAATCCAGGTATTGCGAACCGTCCCGCCTTTAGCTTGGCTGCCGATCTCGTTAGGTGTCTTCAATGACAATAACCCAGCCGCGATCTTTGTTATTTTTATTACAGCTGTATGGCCCATCATTATTAATACAGCGGTAGGGGTGCAACAAATTCCTCAAGACTACAATAACGTGGCAAAGGTGCTGCAACTGTCCCGCAGCGAGTATTTCTTCAATATTTTGGTGCCGTCTACCGTGCCTTACATTTTTTCGGGCTTGCGGATTGGGATTGGGTTAGCCTGGTTAGCCATTGTGGCGGCGGAAATGCTGAAATCGGATGGGGGTATTGGTTTCTTTATTTGGGATGCTTATAACAGCGGCGGCGACAACGGCAACAGTGCCATTATCCTCGCAATTCTTTACGTTGGAATCGTTGGTTTATTGTTAGATAAATTAGTGGGATGGTTAGGCTCGCTCATTGTTTCGGAATGATAAGTCATTTTATTTGTTCGAGTTTTTCGCAGATCAAAAATCATACTGAACGAGCGACTTTCTTATGTCTGTATTTGTTGGCATAGATCACATTGATAAAGTCTTTTATCTGCCAAATGGTGCGCAGTTTATTGCGCTGAAGAATATCGACCTTAAAATCCAACAGGGCGAGTTTGTGACGTTAATTGGTCACTCCGGTTGTGGCAAGTCTACGCTGCTCAATATTGTGGCTGGATTGGACCAACCCAGTCAGGGTGGGGTTTTGCTAGAGGGTCGGCAGGTGACCCAACCCGGCCCGGATCGCATGGTGGTGTTTCAAAACTATTCCCTGCTGCCGTGGAAGACCGTGCGGGAGAATATTGCCTTGGGGGTTGCCAAGGTTTATGCCCACTTGCCCAAGGGCGAGCAACGGGGCATTGTCGAACAACATATTGATATGGTGGGATTGCGTCATGCTGCCGACAAGAAACCTGCCGAGTTGTCCGGTGGGATGAAGCAACGGGTGTCCATTGCCCGTGCCTTGGCGTTGAAGCCGAAGGTGTTATTGCTGGACGAACCCTTCGGGGCGTTGGATGCCCTGACGCGGGGCAATTTGCAAGAGCGCCTGATGCAGATTTGCCAAGAAAACAATGTCACTTGCCTCATGGTGACCCACGATGTGGACGAGGCGCTGTTGCTCTCGGATCGGGTGGTGATGTTGACCAATGGCCCGGAAGCTCATGTGGGGCAGATCATCGATGTTCCCATTCCCCGACCCCGACGCCGTCTGGAAGTGGTGAAACATCCCAGCTATTACAGCCTGCGCAACGAAATGCTGTATTTCTTGAACCAGCAAAAGCGCGCCAAGCTCCGGCGTAAACAGCAACCCGCTGCGGTGGCAGGTCATGGCCTGGAAAAAGTGAATCTAGAGATAGGCTTTATTCCCCTCACCGACTGTGCCCCCTTGGCGATCGCCCAAGAAAAAGGCTTTTTCAAAAAGTATGGGTTAGAGCAAGTCACCCTCTCCCGCGAACCCAGTTGGAAAGCGGTGGTGGAAGGGATTCGCACCCATCGGTTGGATGCAGCCCACATGGTGGCGGGGATGCCTTTAGCCCTGACCCTTGGTATTGGGGATCACCAACAACCCCTGCCCATTGTCACCTCTTTGGTCTTGAGTCGGAACGGGAATGCGATTACGCTCAGCAAGAAACTCTATGATCGCGGGGTTCATTCCCTAAACGACCTCAAAGCCTATTTAGATAACCACACCGACCAAGTCCATCGCTTTGGCGTGGTTCATCCGGCATCAATGCATAATTTGCTGTTGCGCTATTGGCTAGCGGCTGCGGGGATTGACCCAGACAAAGACGTTGAACTCTTGGTCATTCCGCCGGCCCAAATGGTCTCTAATCTGAAAGCAGGCAACATTGACGGCTATTGCGTGGGCGAACCCTGGAACTCGCGAGCCATTCAGGAGGGCATCGGTTATGCGATCGCCACGGATCTTGACATCTGGCCGGGTCACCCGGAAAAAGTCTTGGGGGTGCGGGAGGACTGGTCTCAGCGCTATCCCAAGACCCACTTGGCCTTAACCAAAGCCTTAATCGACGCCTGCGAATTCTGTGGCCATACCTACAACAACGAAGAAGTCCTAGACATCATCACCCGCCCTGAATATGTTGGCGTGGAAGCCACCTATATCCGTCCCGGCTTTATGGATCCTTACCTGCGGGTGATTGACGGAGAACCGGAACGACTGCGGCGGTTCAACCAGTTTTATGCCGATCACAGTACCTGTCCCGGACGCGCCGAAGGGCTGTGGATTTTAACCCAATTGGCCCGTTGGGGGCTGACCCCCTTCCCCAAAAATTGGGTGGAGATTGTCGAGCGATCGCGCCGCATCGACTTGTACGGAGAAGCTGCCCGCGCCTTAGGCTTGCCCGATGCCGAACCAGATCGCGATCCCTTTGCCTTATTTGATGGGGTGGTGTTTAACCCAGACGATCCCATCGGCTATGTGAAGCAACTCGCCATTCATCAAGAGCTTGTGATTCAAGAAGTGAATGTTGATGCGCCCCTAGCCGCCTAACTGCCCTCCGATTGTCGAGTCTGCTCTGCTGCCCTTTGAACTTAGACCTATGCAAATGATCGCTGAACCGAAACCCACGCTTGCACACCTCAAACCCGATCCATTTCTGGTGATTGAGAAGGTCAGCAAGGTTTACCCGACCGCCAACGGCCCCTACCCGGTTTTGGACGGCATTGATCTGACGGTGTTTGAAGGCGAATTTGTGTGCTTGATTGGGCATTCTGGCTGCGGTAAAACCACGCTGTTGAATATGGTGTCTGGGTTTAATAAACCCACCACTGGGGAAGTGCGACTGCAAGGACGCCGTATTGTCAAGCCGGGACCGGAGCGGATGGTGGTGTTCCAAAACTATGCACTCTTGCCCTGGAAGTCAGCCTTTGAAAATGTCTACCTGGCGGTCAATGCGGCCTTTCCCCAAAAATCCAAGAAAGAAAAAAAAGACATTGTACGCGAACATCTGGCCATGGTGGGTCTGGATGAAGCGGCCAACAAAAAGCCCGGTCAATTGTCTGGCGGCATGAAACAACGGGTGGCGATCGCCCGTGCCCTGTCCATTCGACCCCAGGTGTTAATTTTGGATGAACCCTTTGGGGCGCTGGATGCCATCACCAAGGAAGAACTGCAAGAAGAACTGCTCAAAATTTGGCAGGATCATCGGGTCACAGTGTTGATGATTACCCACGACATCGACGAAGCTCTCTTCTTGGCTGATCGCATCGTCATGATGACCAACGGTCCGGCAGCCAAAATTGGCGAAGAGATTGCCATTCCCTTCCCCCGACCCCGCGATCGCGCCAAGTTACTGGAAGATCCAACCTACTACGACCTACGCAACTACGCCCTCGACTATCTGTACAACCGTTACGCCCACGACGACGATGAGTAATCCTTCCGAACTGACCCAACAATTGCTCATGGCCAAAAAAGAGCAAGGCTTGACCTTCGCCGAACTGGGCAAACGCCTAGGCCGGGATCCGGTTTGGGTGGCGGCGCTCTTTTATCGGCAGGCCACTGCCTCCCCAGAGGAGGCCAACACCCTAGCGGAAGCCCTGGAATTAGGCACGGCCATCACGGACGAATTAACCAACTACCCCGTGAAAGGGTCACTGGATCCGGCGATTCCCACGGACCCGCTCATTTACCGCTTCTACGAAATTATGCAGGTTTATGGGATGCCCCTCAAGGATGTGATCCAAGAGGAATTTGGCGATGGTATCATGAGTGCTATTGATTTCGACATGACGGTTGATCGGGTGGCGGATCCCAAAGGCGATCGCGTCAAAATTACCATGACCGGAAAGTTTTTACCCTATAAGAAGTGGTAAATTGTGGCTGATTCAGTAC
>JBAVRC010000729.1:0-1694 GCA_049694615.1 Thermosynechococcaceae cyanobacterium
CTATGGGGGCAAATGTTCTAACAATCGGCAGGAACCGGGCCAAGATAATAGTTTTTCCACCATGCAACTCATAAAATTTTTGCGCTTTCACGAGATGCTTTTTATGGAAAAATCGCGAATCTTCGCGTTGAAATAAACGTCGGCCAAAGCGGTGCCCGGTGCCATAGCCAACATTATCGCCCGCGACGGCGGCCATAAAACAACCCACGATGAGCACCCACACATTCAATGAATTGGGTTGCGAGGCAATAAATCCAGCCGTAAACAGTAAGCTATCTCCGGGCAAAAAGAACCCGACTAAAAGCCCAGATTCGGCAAACACAACCGTCCAAACACCAATATAACCAAAGGTCCGAATCAAATGGGGAAGGTCTGGCATCGCTAGATCCGTTACGCTATAGATCAATCTACTGGTTGGCTTGCCCATTATCCTATAAGTTGTGGCGATGCGACGACACAAATACAGCCCCAAACCTAGGAGCTATACAACATGCCGACGGGTGTCCTGGGTCATAACAAAGATCCTCGAGTGACGCCCAATTGGCTTTGCAATTTTAGGGTCTGCCAGAGTTGTTTACCGGACATTTGGTAGGTCAGTAATTGCTGATAACAGCGGATGGTGTGTTCAACCTGTTGCGGCGATTCTTGCAAAAACTCGATGCGAAAGGCTTGTACCCCCATTCCCCGAAGCGCATGAAAATAATCGGCTCCCGTTTGGGCGGTGCCGTTGAACACCGTATTCCGACATCCCGCATCGGCTTGCAAAATATGTTCAACGCCCGTGCGATCGCGCAATTTTACTTCATGGGTTTCGCAGGGTCGGCCACAGTCGCGATAGTCTTTGCCCTCGGAGAGAAAGGCACAAAAAACGCAGTGTTCCATGTGAAACATAGGCATGTGTTGATGGAGGGTGATTTCCAGCCAGTCCGGGGGGCAACTGCGAAGCAACTCTCCCAGTTGTTGAACATTGAGGTCGTAGGACGCAGTGAGCCGTTCTAGCCCCTGCTGTTTGAAGTAGGCAGCCGTGAGGGCATTAGCCACATTCAGAGAAAAATCGCCAATACAGCGGCGGTCGGCAAAATAGGCCAAGTGATCGTAGTTTCGGACCAAGTAACCATCGGCTTTGCAGCGGCGCACTTGTTCTAAAATTCCCTGTTCCCCCGGTTTGGTGATGCGGGGTGGGGCCACCCACAGGGTTTGCTGCTCAGTGATTTGCTGCTGCCGGAATAGGGCCACCGCCTCTCGATATCGGCGCGGATCTTCCAGTTCGCAGTAGAGGGTTTCAATTCCAGTGTTCAGGGCCGCTTGCAGTTGATCCAGACGCCGAACCAACACGATGAGGTGCGCTTCAGAATCTTTATACTGATCGCTTGGATTGTACGTGGGCAGCAAATCCCTAAGGGACGCATGGGGGTTCAGGGTCCAGGGGTGGGGCTGCGATCGCCGATCCTCCAATTGTGCAACCAATGCTCGCCGCAGTCGGTTGAGTTCGCTCACCGGAAGCATCACGTCACCCACCAGCCCATTGTGGAGGGATTCCAGGCGAAAGGGGGTATTGCCCAAGCGACCCAACTGTTCTTGGAGGCGGGCCGTGGTGAGGGGTTTGTGCTGAGCCGCAACCAAGGGCATGGCCGAGGCTACCTGGGCGATATGGCCTTGCCGATCTCGGGCGATCGCCGTCAACGGTTCACCGA
>JBAVRC010000730.1:0-4116 GCA_049694615.1 Thermosynechococcaceae cyanobacterium
AACGATGTCCGCCTGCGCGGACTAGGAGTGGATTTCAACCCGCGCAGGCGGGTTTTGTTCTTGTAGCCGCGATTTCAATCGCTGGGTATTATTAAATCCGCGATCCTTAAAAGAGCTTCAATTGGGTTGGCTCAGCCGGGAGATGGTCCCAAGGCAGCTCGGGGACTGGAACCCCACCCTCATTCAATAATTGCTGTAGATAGCGTGCATTTTGCGGCGACTGTTCTTCCACCGGACAATGGACAAAACAATATACCCGTGTGTCCCGCTGGAGCCAATCTTTAACATCAGCCACCCAATCCGTCATAAAGGGCCGATTAAACGCCCGATCAGGATGGCTGATATAGCGAATCACACTAAAGGGTGCTGTGGTGACGGGTTGAAGCGGCAGTTGCGGTTTCCGGCGTTCGGAAGCCACTTGGGGATTGTCGTTGCACTCATAAATGGGTCGTGTATCCAGCAACACCCGACCGATCCCCTGTGCTTCGAGCAATTGATTTAAAAGCCCAGCCTGGGGTAAGGCAAACCACTGCGGATGCCGAACTTCCACCGCCAAGTCAAGCCCACAGCCGCTCACCCCCTGCAAAAATGCCGCTAAATCTTGCCGAGCATCAGGTCCATAGGTGGGCGGCAATTGGGCAAAAATGGGTCCGAGGCGATCACCCAAACCTTGCATCAGGGCTATAAATCGTAGCGCCTCGTCAATTTTGGGTTGGAGTGGGCCCTCATGGGTGATGCTGCGCGGCAATTTGGGACAAAATTCAAAACCGGGCGGCGTGTCCTGTCGCCACCGAGCCACGGTTTCCGGACTGGGCACGGCGTAAAAGGTGGCATTCACCTCCACCGTCGTGAACCGTTGGCCATACAACGGCAAAAATTGCGAAGCAGGACTGCGGGCTGGATACAAATCGCCAAGCCACCCTTTGTAAGCCCAAATGGCACAACCCAACTTAAACATCATCGATTTGAACCATCGCCACCCCCATGGTGCGATTCTACGCCAAGGATTACCGAATCGGTACAAATCCTGCTCGCTGGACCATCTGCTGCCCTTCGTCGCTGAGGAGCATATTGGCGTAAGCCACGCCCGCTTGTTCGTCCAGACTACGATTGCGTTTGACAATAATAAATAGGCGACGGGTGATCGGATAGGTCCCCTCGGCGATCGCTTGCGTATTGATATCCGTACAAGTCTGATCCCTGCAGGGAGAAATAAAGGGTTGCCCTGCGGCTTGGGCGATACCCAGCAATTTCACGGTTTGTTGGCCAACGCTTTCCGCTGCCGTCGCATAGCCAATGCCCCCTGGATGCCTGGAGACCAGACGGATCGCCTCGGTTGTATTGCGCACTTCTCTCACATTGTTGCCCAAGGGGCGTTTGCCCAACACTTGTGTGGAGAAAAAGTCTGCGGTCCCTGTTTGCACATTGCGGCTAACGGGAACAATAGCCTGGTTTGCACCGCCCAGTTCCCGCCAGTTCTGGACTTTCCCGCTGAAAATATCCCGTATTTGGGGGATCGTTAATCCATTCACCCCGCGCCGAACCACTTTGGGATGGACAAACAGCGCAATGCCATCTAAGGCAACCGGGATTTCTTCTAACAGGTACCCTCGCTGTTTGGCCTGAGCAACTTCTGCATCATTTAGACCACGCGAGGACTGGGCAAAGCTAAACTGTCCCTGAATCAGCATTTGGATTCCCGTTCCCGAATCTGGAGTTCCTGTTGGGGGATTCACATAGCGCAGGCGAAATTGAGGAAAAACTTGCGTGAGGGGGCTGAGGGCTTGGGGCGATCGCAGGGGGGCAAAGGTGGTGGACCCGCCATAGTTAAAAATGCCTTCAGGAACACGGGCAACCTCGGCAATGCGGGCATAGGTTGGGGCGATCGCGCTTTGCAGTTGACCGCCCCCGACCGCCGTTGAGCTGGACTCCTGGGCTTGAGGCGTTAGGGGGCGAGTTGTCGCGAGCTGCGGCAAGCGGTTCCTTAACACAAAAGTTCCTGCCCCTAATCCGCCCAGCAACGCCAATCCCCCCATCATCTTCGGAATCGATAGGGATCGCTTCCGAAGCTCTAATCCGCAACGCTTGCAGATTTTGGCTGTTGGCGAATGCACCGTATATTGACAATGGTGACACTTGATAAAGTTCTCGCTCATTATTCTCTCTCCGAAGGTTATCCTGGGCTTAACCCATAAGAATGTCTTATAACTGTCTGAACAGAACTTCTCTCTCTTAAACAATGTATCGCTTGACCTGTACAATTCATCTTTTATCGTTATATTTAAATGATTGCCTTAGGGGTTATTGAAACATGTCAGCAACCTTTACATTACTAAGCTTGGGTCATCGCGGTGTCGGGAAAACAGTTTTTCTCGCCAGTAACTGTGCTGAGATTTTACGATCTGGCCAACGGAAAAATAAGTCTCAAAATCTATGGTTTGAATGCTCAGAAGAAGAATATAGAAATGATGTCGAAAACTTAGTGGGTTATGTAGTTCGGACAGGACAATATCCGCCGCCAACTTTTAAAATTGGCAATTTTGGTTTCAATTTGATGGGTAAAGGGATAAGCGGCGATAGAATCCTTTGTCATTTTCGCTGGTTAGACTTGCCAGGAGAATGGTGCGATGTGGAAAACCCTGAATTTCAGTCTCTTTTACTCAATTCCCATGGGTGTTGTGTTTTTATCGATGCTTATGCGCTCCTAACCGATCCGACCTATCTCAAGACCCTGGATAAGATCATGAATCAGTTAGAGGCGATCGCCGCCTTGGCCAATCGTCATAATTTGAAATACCCCTTTTCGCTCATTTGCACAAAGTGCGATCTCATTGAATCAGGTCCCATTGGACTGGTTCAACTCGAAGAAAAACTTAAACCGCTTACACAGCGCCTAGATGCCGTTAACGCACGTTATCAAAGATTTTATTCAGCTATACCCATTCTTAACCAAGAAAATGGTGGTATTCTCCAGTTCAAGGGTGCGACAGCACCACTCCTTTGGTTAATTGCCGAACTCAGAAAATTGCATCCCTTTGATGAACAAACAAATTTAGGCAGTAGCCTCAATCAAGTGTTGTCTAATTCACCGACCACCTATGAATCGAAGCTGATCCCATTTCGTTCCCCACTCCGCCTTTCTCCAAAAGTTTTAGGATTTGGGCTAGTGGGAGTAGGAGTCCTGGCTTCGATTACAGCATTAGCGCTCAACTGGGGATCTTTGGATCCCAAGGCAGTTATTTTAACGCCCGAACAGCAATTGCAAAAGTACGAAGCTGTCCTCAAAACCGATCCAACGAATCGAGAAGCTGTAACTAGAGTTGTAGATGCTTATGCAGCATTGGGGCAATATGACAAGGCCACTACTCGTGTAGAAAGCTTGCTCCAGACTTCGCCCAAAAACGTCGATCTTCTATTTGAACTGTCCGGACTTTATAGTATAACGGGGCAAGACGTAAAAGAAGAGCAAGTCTATGATCGCATTCTGGCTCAACAAAGCGATAATATTTTGGCATTGACAGGTAAAGCTAGTCTTCGCAGCAAGAAAGGAGACTTTAAAACAGCTAAAGCGCTATTCAAAAAGGCAGAACAATATGCTCCGACTGATAGCATAAAAGATAAAATAAATCAGATTGAAAATAATAAAATTAAGCCATAATCTTCATAAAAGTCTTACCTTAGATTTATCTTGATCATGAGGAGTTTGCAATTGTGAATTTACGTCGCCGAAATAATTTACCGCTAAATCGCAATTCATACTTGTTGACCAAGAGATTCTGCTTCTGGCTTGTTGCAACTGTTGTCGTGCTTTGGAGTTATGCTGCGATCGCCGATCCTTTAAATGTCAATGATTTGGCTGCCGTGAGACAGGATATCAAGCGAGAACTGCAAGTTACTTTAGATACCCTTTGGGTTATCTTTGCGAGTTGTTTAGTCTTCTTTATGAATGCTGGATTTGCAATGCTGGAATCAGGATTTTGCAGATCTAAAAATGCGGCCAATCTCCTGACTAAGAATTTAATTGTATTTGCCCTGACAACCCTTGCCTTTTGGACGACAGGATTTGCATTCATGTTTGGGTTTGGTGGAAACTGGAGAGACCCAACTGCCTTAGAT
>JBAVRC010000731.1:0-7050 GCA_049694615.1 Thermosynechococcaceae cyanobacterium
TAGTATTGGTTTCAATGCCGTAGCCCAAACTGGTCCAAGTTCCTGACAGTCGATACAACACCTCATCCAATTGTTTGTCGCGTAGCAATGCGGAGATATCCACACCCCAAGCCTCTGGGTCGCTCAACCAGTTGTAGACCACGCGGTCTTGACTGATGGGGTCGAAGGGGTAATGTTGCCAAAAGAGCCAGCCTTCGGGATGGGGATGGTAGCGTCGTGCTTTTTCTTCCCAGGTTGAAGTAATAAATTGATAGCGTCCAGCAGCCGTGCTGCAGTTTCCCTGGTTCGGACCGTTGACAATGACAATGCATTGATCGGGATGGTTGCTCAGATCAGAGAAGTAGGTGCCGCCGTAGAGCAATTGATAGGGGTTGGGATCGTTAGACTCGCTGGCAGAAATGGTGCGCATCAGCGCTCGGATGTAGGGATCGCCCCCTTGCATGACTAGGGGCGGATAGGGGGAATCTGTGCGGGTCCAAGTGAGGTTAAATGAGGGGAGCAGTTGGGGTCTTAAGGTGACAAGGGCAACCAATAGCCCACCGAAGATTAACGGTTTGCGGAGGCCCATTTGCTGAAATCGGCGAAATCCAGCGATGCTGAGTTTTTGGGTCTGTTGCCAGCCGATCTGGCCCAATTTCTGAAGATGAGGGTTAATTTTTGGCGGGGAGGGTTGAGGCGGTGGTGGCTCTGCCGAGTTGCGCAGGGATGAATTGGGCGATCGCGATGGGGTCATGGACAGCAACTCACTTCGTTAAGCAGGCAAATAGGTCAGCGACAGCGATACGGGGAGCATCTGGGTGCGCCACAATTTCGACGATCTGATTGTGAGCATTGGGTTGGGATAGGGCGGCGATACAGACTTCGGCAACCTGCGATCGCCCGATGCTGCCATCAAAACGGGTATCGGCACCTGACATGACAATGGGGTCGGAGACCTCAGCATTTTTCAGCCCACCGGGGCGGACAATGGTATAGGTCAGCCCGCTCTGCTGGAGATAGGCTTCCGCTTGCCGCTTCCAGACCAGAATCAGCCAAAACAAATTGAGTGGGTGAAAAAACTGGGACACACACAGCGACGATACCAGCACAAACTGTTGCACCTGAGCCATTTTGGCGGCATCAACAAGGTTTTTAGTGCCCCAGTAGTCGACCTGCAAAGGCTCTAAAGGATTTAAGCTGGGTCGCGCTCCGGTGGCGCAAATCACGGTGCTGCACCCGGCGATCGCGGTTCGCAGCGTTTCTGGGTTGAGAATATCGCCAACCACGCACGCGGTCCCCTCGGGGAGACATTCCTTCGCTCGAACTGGATCGCGGACCAGGGCACGAACAGCGATTCCCTGGTGCGTTAATTGTGCGACAATACGGCGTCCAGTTTCGCCCGTTGCCCCAGCAACTAATACGGTCATGGGTTCAATGGTAATGATAGGGATACGCTTAGCCCAAGAATAGGCCTAAATGGGCAGGATTTTTGTAATATCATAAGCAATTTTACGCATTTGGAGTAAATTGGGAGTGGTAGAACTGTTGGGGGCCTTGTTCTGGCTCCTATCCAATCCGTGGCGGGATAGCGTCTGGTGGGGGTCATGGGGGTCATTTGACGGTTTCTCCATTTCATTCGTTGCCCCAGGGGACTTCTGCCGTGTCTTTTCCCTTCCTTGAGGTTTTTCCCGATGCTCTAGTTTGGCTGGCAGCAGACGGACGTGTTTTAGCCTACCAAACTCCCCCCTCTGATCCGGACCTGATCCCAGCAGTGGTTCAGGGACAGCCGATTCGCCTGTTTTTGCCGACGAGAGTGGGCGAGTTGTTTGAGCAAACCTTACAGCAGGCGTTGCAATTACAAACGCAGGTGAGCTTGGAGTATTCTCTGGCCGCTCCACAGGGCAAAATCCACTATGAAGCGCGGGTGATTCCGATTCATCGCGAGCAGGCGATCGCAATTATCCGCAACATTAGCGATCGCAAATACATTGAGGATCGCCTAATCTACGATGCGCTGCATGATTCCTTGACGGGATTACCCAACCGCAGCCTCTTTTTAGATCGGGTCGAAATGGCATTGCGACGGCTAAAGCGATTTCCCAAGCTGTTCTTTGCCGTATTGTTTCTCGATCTAGATGGGTTTAAGCAAGTCAATGATTCCTTTGGGCATGGGACAGGGGATTTGCTGTTGATGGCGATCGCCGATATTCTGCGCAATTGTGTCCGGGCCAACGATACCGTGGCGCGATTGGGAGGAGACGAATTTACCATCCTCCTCGATGGTATTGCGCATCTCGGCGAGGCACGTCAAGTGGCTGAACGAATCCAGGAAACAATGACCGAACCGCTCCTAGTGGGAAGTCAAACCCTCATTAGCAGCGCTAGTATCGGCATTACCCTGGGGACCTTTCGCTATGGCCATGCGGCTGATATTTTGAAGGATGCCGATACGGCCCTTTACCAAGCGAAAGCCAATGGAAAGGGTCAATATGCCATATTTGAACCGTGAGCATTGGGTTCAGGCTAACTTGCGTTGCAGCAGTTGCCGAATGCCAACGAGGGCTACGCCATCGAACAGAGCCAGAAATAAGAGTGTCTGCCCTAAGGACAAATCCCCCCAAGGGGATTGCATAACAATGCTTGCCAATGTCCAATCGGGATGAAGATACACATAGCGAATCGGTTCAATGGCAAAGCTTAAGGGGTTCAAGCTAGCCACCATTTGCAGCCAACCCGGCATAAACGATAACGGCACCAACGCTGTGCTAGCAAACAAAAGCGGCAAATTGGTCACAAAGATCACAGCAATTAGCTCAATATGGCCCGGTAAGGCAAAGGTCAGCCCCAGACTCAGGGCCGTTACGCCCAAGACCAGCAACAGGACAATCGCAACGACAATGCCCAACCCAGAGAGCCCAGGTAGTCCTGCACCTAAGAAATAGCTAACGGCCATTATGGCACCGGTTTGAATCAAGCTCAGGGTGGTGATAAAAATGGCTGAGGCCGCCACAATGGAGAATCGAGAGGCCAAGGGTGCAACCAAAAGGCGATTCAAAAATCCGAACTCCCGATCGAACATGACGGGCAATCCGGCATTGAGCGCTCCGCTAAAGGCTGTAAAGACAATGACTCCAGCACATAAAAACTGGCCGTAAGTCTGACTGGTGCCAAACAGACCCTGAGGCACATTCTTGAACAGTGCCCCAAATAACACAAGCCACATGAGGGGCTGAACAATCCCGGCAATCAGTGTGGAAGGACGTCGCTGCAATTGAATGAACAACCGTTGCGTCAAGGCGAGGGTTTCTTGGACAAATTCGGGAGAGACTATGCTGGGGGGGGTAAGATTCGGTCGTGGGACACTCTCACGCCGGATGGAGGACTCCCGCATGGCATCGGATTGGATGGAGTTACTGGTCATGGGTTTAGTTCTAACTGTCGCGAGGGGTTCAACCAAGACTCTAACGCTAGTCCTCATTTTAAAACTTTTTTTAGGCATCCCTTTTACAGTGAAAGGGTAAGTGGTGTCAGTTGTCGTCAAGGGGATGCTAACGATGGATAGCGTAGCCGTTTCTGAATTTGCGGTTTGGTTAACCCCAGTGCCGAGCGATCGCCGTTGGCTATCGAAGGTGATTCAGGATTATGCATCGGCTTACGATACGCCTGTCTTTGAACCCCATGTCACGGTCTATAGTGGTACCTCTGGCCCTGAAGACAACCTGAACGCGATTGTGACCCAAGCAACGGACGGATTACTACTGCCCATTCAGCTGGATGTCGTAGGACTGGGGTATACCCATCATTTCTTTAAGAGCGGCTTCATTGCCTTTGCAACCTGCGATCGCCTTTCGCAACTCTCGCACCGGATTCGCCAATCCCTCAGCATCTCGAAAGACTATGAGATTGACCCACACCTCAGCTTGGTTTACAAGGATATCCCGCTCGAACAAAAACGTTTAGCAATGTTACGCATTGTGGTATCTGTACAACACATTTCCTTTGACACGGTCAAGGTTGTTGTCCCTAGCCAACAAGGATGGATGGATATCCCAGGTTGGACAGAGATCTATGCTGTCCCTTGTCTATCTAAGCGTTAAACGACGTGTTGAATTAGGATACATCTTTAGGCTGACAGAGAAATACCACAGTCGGTTTACAATGGCGATCGACATAGTAGAATCTTCTGTTTCGGATATAGTGCGTGGAATTGATGCTGATTTTCTTGATTTTATTGATCGTCTTAGTTGTCTCATTTTTTCTCTTGAGACAAAGTTTAATCTTGCTAAATTCGAGATTAAAATGCCCAAAATGTGGCGGTCCTATAAGTCGCTGCAAAAATCAGAAAAACGATCTTTTGAGTAAATTCTTAATTCTTGATGCAAGAAAATATCAATGCTATAATCATAAATGCAGGTGGAAAGGCTTAAGGTTTTTCCCTCCTCAATCTGAGCAAATAAATACAATTCAAAATGAAGTAGAAAATAGGGACGAATTGCGAAACAAAGAAACTTACTTAGTCCCCAAAGAAACTATTTCAAATGGCATAAAGCATCTAACTTCTTATTATTCTATAGCTGATTTATATTATGCATTCAAAGACAATGAATTCGCCTTATTTTATCAGCCAAAATTTAATATTGTCAATCACAATATTACTGGAGTTGAAATACTTTTGAGATGGAGAGATCCAGAGAAAGGATTTGTTTCGCCTCTAACATTCATATCTCAAGATGAAATCAAAAGAATTATTTTAATCATTGGAAAGATTTCTTTACAAAAAGGATGTCAACAACTCAAATCTTGGCATCAAATGGGTCTAGACCCTCTTAGTGTTTCTATAAATCTTAATTTAGATCAGTTCCATCATTCTGATCTAAGAGATTATATTTATAATGGTATTGAAAAATCTAATTTAGATCCTGAATTTATTGAATTAGAAATTTCTCAAGAAACTTTGTTGGATGATTTAAATTTTTCCAAAGAAATTATCAGCGAATTGAAATCATTAAAAGTAAAGACTTATATTGATAACATAAGCTTAAATGGTCTGGATTTTGAAAAAACTTCAATCAAGAAACTATTATCAAATCTTCCTGTTAACGGCATTAAAATCAATCCCTCTTTTATCCAGGATTTAAGTCCTGATTCTCATATGTATAAAAATTTTAAATCACTTCTGGCAATGACACGGAACTTAAATGTCGATGTTGTTGCTCAAGGGGTTGAAACTAAAGACCAACTTGGACTTTTGCGATCGCTGGGATGTTACACAGTGCAAGGCCATTTATTTGATCCTGCTCTTCCTGTGGAAGATATAACTGATGTTTTAAAAGCAAATTGGCTTGGGCGCTCCCATTGAAGCTGGATCTATAGCAGTTGCCATAACCATTAGTGTTCTGGTTTGAGGATCGGGATTAAACACCCTTCAATCCAGATTTCAAAAACGGTGCGATTGCAAGCCCCCTCAATCGTAAATGGGGCCATCAGGTGTTGATCGCAGTAGGCTGCAATCATGTTGACGCGTGTTTTTCGAGACCCTGGTTTGAGGGCATGGAATCGCTCCCCCCGCTCATTCCATCCGTAGCCATAATCCTCATCCCGGTGATCCATCCCCGACTCATCCGCATAGGCAATGCGGTGCTATTCAATCTGATCAAGTTCTTCTAGAAAGGCTTGTCGGTTGGCTTCATCCCGTTCTGGGTACCCATAGGTCTTTTTTTTCGCGTGAACCCAATCTGGTTGAGGGCACGAGAGATGGTCCGTGAACTGATCTCCCCTGGCCACAACTGTGCCATTTGCTCTTGGGTTTTGTCTCCATGCAGGGCTGCAAATTTCTGGAACTGCTCCCAGTCCGTGATTTTGTAGCCATAGCCAGGGGGCTGATTCGGTTGAGCCTTAAAGTCTCTCCTCTTTACATTTGAGCCATAGGTCGATAGTGTTGCGACTGATTAAATATTTCACTGGCCTCAGATTTTCGCATTCCGTCTAATTCAATGGCGGCAATCACTTTTGCACGCAGGTCGCAACTGTAGGGTTGAGCCATGGTGAACTCCAAGACGGTTAACGCGGGTTCCCCTATCTTACGTCTTGGCCGGTTTGGCAGCGGCTATATTTGGAAATCACTTATTATCTATAAGCTAATTACAAAGAATTATCTCAGTAGCCCTACAATAGAAATCATTTTATTAAGTCTATCTAAATACCTGTATTTTGATTGACACAATCTGCAAATTCTTCACTCCAAATCCTTATACAGAATCTCTTGTTACCCTTCAGATTTTATAGAATCTTTTGGATCCGCGATTATAAATTTATTCAGTGAGAGCCTGAAAGTCATTATTAGCAGCTCTTTCAGGAACTTCACTTAGGAAAATAAATTGTGGCTATCGTTGAATCAATATCAATATCAGAAGGCTTATTATAACGTTAAATAGGATATACTAGCTTCACATATATCTTTTTCTTATGATCAAAGATAAAGAATATCTTCGGGCAAAAGATTAGTAGAGCATAGTACAGATTTTTCAATTTTAGAAAATAAATTTTGATTAACTCAAGATTAAATTTACATTAAGGATAGTAAAAAATAAGGTTAAAATATGAAATATCTTGCAATATATAGGTTTTTCTTTGATATGATCATGGGACAACAGTACATAGAGTTAAGCAATTATCGAAGGCCATATCGCACAGAATAAAATTTATAATAAAAACTAAATTTTATTGGCCTTAAAAATAATGTCTTATCTCTGAAGAATTGGCTTGAATAATTTTAACTCTTAAAGCAAAATTTTTGCTTTAAGAGTTAAAATTAAAAATTTCCGATCAAACCTTTTATTCTCGCTCAACCTTTCTTTTGTGTTCCGTTATCAGCATCTTGGAGATTCTTAAATGTCTGCTTTCTTCGGTTTGATCAAACTATCATTTCTGTTAATAATATTTATATAAGTAGGCTTGGGTAGAAAAACGAAGGTATACAACTTGGCTAAGACGTGGCTGCCTTAGAAGGGAATTTATGTCGCTCAGTGGTGTAGCCCCCTGATTGTGCCCTGGATTCAATCCCATCGATGA
>JBAVRC010000732.1:0-20824 GCA_049694615.1 Thermosynechococcaceae cyanobacterium
TGGCGGACCAGGTGGGCGGACCAGAAGCGATGCGGGCGATCACTCTGCAAACGGGACGGGTGGTCCCTTCAGAAATCCATCTCAAAAATGGCTCTGGGTTAGAACAAGACAATAAACTCTCGCCTCGAGCAGTGGTGGGGTTATTTCAGGCCATTCAGACCGAGTTAGACACCCAAAACTTGACCCTGGCCACACTGTTTCCGACCCTGGGACAAGACAAGGGCACCGTGGAAAAGCGCCATTTCCCTAAGGCCACGGTGGTCAAAACCGGAACCCTTTGGAACACCAGCGGTTTAGCCGGAATGTTACCCACCCGGCGCTATGGCCCCGTCTGGTTTGCCATCATGAATCGCGGGGACGACTTTACCGATGGATTCCGCAATGCCCAAGATCGGTTTTTGCAGGATCTGATCGCCCTGTGGGGGACAACCGATCCCACAACCGCGACAACCGTAACCGCCGATCCTGGAACTGTTCAGCGCCGGAAAGCATTGGATGCATTCTTACAAGCCGATTTTCTCTCTCACTAGCCTACAGATTCGCTCTCAACCCAAAAAAAGCCCTGCCGGAGAAACGACAGGGCAACAAAGCAAACGTTGTGTGGAGAAGCGGAGAACTCAAATGCCTGAAAAACTTAACGCAACGGCACTGAACTGAAAAGATTTAGCTGACGGTCAAAGAGACGGCCAAGGTGGCTGTCACCAGCAGAATGGCTAAGGCCCCTTGCAACATGTAGCGTCGCTGTTGCTCAACGGAAGGGTAAGGCGCAAAGTACATTTTGGGTTCAGTCGCGTAGCTGTTCATGACTCCGGTTTCGTCGATGGTATACATGGTGTTCTTTCCTTAGCTCGGCTTGTTTATGTCTTTATGTAAATATTTGTAACAGTTTCGTTACGATTGCGCAACAGTCGTTGACAAAAATCATATTTGCTGTTCTTATATCACCGATAGGTTGATCCGCAACCCTTTTGAACGGGCCGATGGATGATCTGACGGACCAACATCCCCCCATAAAACGATAGGGGACACTTTCATGCCCCCTACGAGATATTGTCCTCTCTCCAATGAAACAGCCACAACGACAGCTGTGACATTCGTCAACTGGTCAGCGGATGTTGAGTGGACCCGTCGATACGCGGCGATCGCCAACTGAAGCTTGCACAGGATCATTGGCCACAGGCACCCTGCCGCCAGAGGCGCGGACCAGCCCCGTCGCAGTTGTGTACATGGCCTCGTCAAACACACCGCCCTTGGGTGCATTGGCCACAGCAAACACGGATCGGACCGTTCCGTCGACAAAAGATCCAGAAATATAGTCCCCAACCATCCGTCCCAGGGATGTGTCTGCGAGCCAGCTTAACTCCATGGGACCAGCAAGTTGGGTCGGTTTACTCCAGGTCGTACCGCCGTCGGTGGATGAGATTGCACCTACGTTGAGTTTGCAGTTTGTGGTGCAGTTAGCGACCGGGTAGTAGTAGTAGGTGAGAACGATATGAGCGGGTTGGGTGCCACCGCTCTGGCGATCAACTGCAATACCCGGAATGAAATGGTCAACACCGCTTTTGATGGGATCAATGGGGATGCGCACAACCGGTGACCAAGTGCCGTTGCGCAGGGTACTCATGACGATATCGTTGGACGAGCAACCTTTGCGGAAGCGGCAGTCGCTCCAGACCACGTACACCCGACCTTTGCGATCAATTTCAGCCGAGGGTAAAGCGGCGTAGCGTAAACCGCCACTCACCTGATGATCGATCACCGACGCGACTTTTTGGGTTGCTGACCAGGTGGCTCCACCGTCGGTTGAGTTAAAGGCAAGAATTGCTGAGATGTTGGCGTTTGCGATCGGTACCGTCACAACGCCCTGCCGGTTCACAACGGGTTGTCCGCCTATGCCGGTCGCTCGATTCGCCGTCTCTGCAGCAGCACTCCAAGTAAGTCCCCCATCCTTTGAGGTGCTCATCTTAATCCGGCCACGATCGCTAAAGTTATCCCACTGGGTGTAGCAGTTGCCGTAATAGGGGCTGGTTGCTGAGGTGTCGCAGGCTGTCCAGTTCTTGTCTTGGCCACTTTCAGCCTCCACAACCTTTGGATTGCTCCAATGGATACCATCCTCGGATCGGCTGACCACCACAGCGCCTAGTAACGAAGGAGGCTTGAAAAATCCGAGAGACGAAATCAGCCAAACCCCGCGTTTCGGATCATAGGCCACGGAGGGATCCGTTGCCCGATCATAGGGGCCGTTGCCCTTGTACTTCGTGATACCGGGAAGAAACCCGCGTTTCCAGGTCTTCCCACCATCCGTAGATGTAGCCCAACCAATGCCCGAACTGCCGCCACCGTTGACAAAACGACCCACCTGGAA
This sequence comes from Thermosynechococcaceae cyanobacterium, assembly GCA_049694615.1. Taxonomy (GTDB): domain Bacteria; phylum Cyanobacteriota; class Cyanobacteriia; order Thermosynechococcales; family Thermosynechococcaceae; genus JAAURS01. The sequence goes on from JBAVRC010000732.1 coordinate 2,366, forward strand.
TGCTGAGACGATGGTCTTGCCATAGGCAAACGTATCGGGTTCGACCTGGGTTTTGTGCTGGCTGGATGGGTTGGTGAATGGATCGGTGCTGAGTTGCTTTAGTGTGACATTTGCTTCAGCAAACGCCGCAGCAAAGAATGTAATTGTGGCTAACCCTGTTCCAAGAATTCGATTGTATCGCATCTTCTTGTTCTCCAATTACTATGGTGTTACCCCTTACAAGATTAAACTTTTTAGCATCAGTTCGTTCTGCATTTATGGTTACTTGGCACCCATAAAAAAACTGAAGCCCCGCAGGACTTCAGTTAGAGGAACAAAAATTATCCGTTAAATCCCTGGCAGTACAGCCTTTGCCGCCTCTAGGGTTCGGTCAATATCGGCTTCAGTGTGGGCCAAAGACATAAAGCCCGCTTCAAACTGCGACGGGGCCAGATAAACGCCATGTTCCAACATGCCCCGATGGAATTGGGCAAACTTTTTTACATCCGAGGCTTTGGCATCTTCGTAGTTGCGCACAGGGCCCGCCGTAAAGAACCAGCCGAACATGCCGCTAATGTGTCCGCCGCAGACCGCATGACCGCAGTCTTGGGCAATCCTAAGCAGCCCCTCGACGAGCTTGCCGGTCATCTGATCCAGTTGCTCGTAGGTGCCGGGCCGATTGAGCAGTTCCAGGGTCTTAATCCCGGCGGTCATGGCCAAGGGATTCCCAGATAATGTTCCAGCCTGGTACATGGGTCCTGCTGGAGCCACCATGCTCATGATGTCCTTACGACCACCGTAAGCCCCCACCGGTAAACCGCCGCCAATGACTTTGCCCATGGTGGTCAGGTCCGGTGTGATGCCAAATTTGTCTTGAGCGCCACCGTAAGCAATCCGAAATCCGGTCATGACTTCGTCAAACACCAGCAGGGCACCGTGTTCCTTGGTCAGTTCCCGTAGCCCTGCCAAAAATCCGGCGTCTGGTGGAATAAATCCGGCATTACCCACCACTGGTTCCAAAATCACCCCGGCAATTTGTGCTGGGTTTTCCTCGAACAGGGTCCGCACCGCTTGCAGATCGTTATAGGGGGCCGTCAATGTGCTGCTGGCGGTGGATTTAGGCACACCGGGGGAGTCCGGCAATCCTAAGGTCGCCACCCCAGACCCGGCCTTGACCAGAAACATATCGGCATGGCCGTGGTAGCAGCCCTCGAATTTAATGATTTTTTCTCGTTCAGTGAAGGCACGGATGAGACGCAACACCGACATACAGGCTTCCGTCCCGGAGTTGACAAACCGGACCATTTCCACGCTGGGTACGGCATCGATCACCATTTGGGCCAGCACATTTTCCAAGACGCAGGGTGCGCCGAAACTGGTGCCCTTATCTAGGGCTTGGTGCAGTGCCTCAATCACATCGGGATGGGAATGTCCGCAAATGGCTGGACCCCAGGTGCCTACGTAGTCGATGTACTGGTTTCCGTCTACATCCCAAACGTAGGCCCCTTGAACCCGATCGAAGACAATGGGCTGTCCGCCTACCGACTTAAAGGCACGCACAGGGGAACTGACGCCACCCGGCATTAACTGCTGCGCTGCCGCAAAAATTTCTTCCGACTTGGTCGTCTTAAACGAGTCCGTAAACAACGTTCTCTCCTTCAATCTTTGTTGGTCGCTAACTGGCTATGGCTTCATTAAGCTTGTCGCAGTTGTGTTTCAGAGGTTTGCATCGGCAATGCTGCTGCGATGCAGTAAGGGACAAGTACTTAATTTTACCAACTCATTAGCCGCCCGCATGGGGTTTCGGGCGGAGTGCGGACGCGATCGCCCCTGGCGTGATCGAGGAAATCGCTTCAACCGGGAGAAACCATTCGCGAATTAACCGAGCGGCAGTGCGTTGAACCAATCCGGTCGCGACCTGCCGTCCCAGTTCATGAACTTCGGGTCGGGTTAACAGGTTGGCCACCACAGGCAGAACTTCAACGGCATCAAATCCTGGTGTGTCTTGGAGCAATCCGGCAATGCGTTGCAAATGACCTAAATTTTGCGGCGAAGCATGGGCTTTTGAATCCAGCCAACCGAGTTGGGTCCGCACCTGTCCTATCCATCGATCTAAGGCGGATTGACCTAATTCATCCAGACCTTTGGCCAGTTCACCGGCCAAGCGATCGCGGATAAATGCGCCCCGGTCCGAAAACAGAAAATCCAAGGCTTGGCCGACAGCGGCATTGAGGTCGTAATCTTCCACATTGCGGGCATTGGTGAGCAGATTTTCCAGGCGATTCCAGCGGAAGCTTTCGTCCTTGAATAATAAATCCTTTAAACTGGCGCGCAATTCCGGGGCCGGATCGGTTAGCAATCGCTTGGCCACATAGGGATAGGCGGCGCTGAGCACCTTGAATTTGGGATCGACGCTCATGGCAATGCCTTCCATTGTAATGAGCGATCGCACAATCAAGGCATAGTAAGCGGGCACCCGGAAGGGGTAATCGTACATCACCGCCGACAGCCCTTCAAAAATGCGATTAATGTTTAATTCCGCCACCGTGGACCCGAGAGCATTGTCAAACACCAGCCCTAAGGCCGGGATAATGGGTTCCAAGTTCACGTCGGGGGTTAAAAACCCTAGGCGAACGTAGTCGTAGGCCAGGGCATCGAACTCGCGATTGACAATATGGACAATGGCATTCAGGAGACCGTAGCGCTGTTCTACATTGATTTCGCTCATCATGCCGAAATCTAGGTAGGCCAGTTTGCCATTGGGCATGGCCAGCAAATTGCCGGGGTGCGGGTCGGCATGGAAAAACCCTTTGTCCAGCAATTGCCGCAGAGAACATTGAATGCCTACATCCACGAGATGACTGGCATCAATGCCTTGGGCCAGAATTTTTTCGGGTTGGTTGAGCTTTGTTCCCGTGATCCACTCCATGGTCAACACACGGGTATTGGTGTATTCCCAATAAATTTTAGGGACGTAGATGTCGATCAAATAACCGTACAGGGACTCAAACCGTTCCGCATTTTTGCCTTCGTGGGTGTAATCCATTTCCTCGAACAAGCGTCCGGCAAACTCGTCCAAAATACCCACCAGATCGGAACGGATATTTTTGAAGGTTTTCTGTGCCCAAGCTGCCAATCCCCGAATGAGATAAATATCCAGGGTAATTTGATCGGCCAAGTCCGGTCGCTGTACCTTGACCGCGACAAATTCCCCTGTCTTCAGCTGTCCTTTGTAAACTTGCCCCAAGGAAGCAGCGGCAATGGGTTGCGGACTGAGATCGTCGTAAATATCGGTATAGGGCGCACCTAGCTCTTCTTCAATGAAGCGATAGGCTACGGCATTGTCGAAGGGCGGGATCTGGTCTTGCAGTTTGGAGAGTTCTTCTAAAAATCCTGCCGATAAAATATCGGGACGGGTGGAGAGGGCCTGACCGATTTTGATAAAGGCCGGACCCAGGGTGGTCAGCATCTCCCGCAGCTCAATGGCCCGCGATCGTTCGTTTTGGCGGGTTTGGTCCGTCTTGCGATCCCACCAGCGGTGAAAAACGAAACGAACAAACGGCCACAGAATGGCGAACCATCGCTGTATGACCTTGAACCATTGTCCCTGGTACTGTTGCCGAATCCGCTCTGGATCATAGGGCTGAATGGTGGTATCCCTTTGGGGCGGCGATTGCGCTGAAAACAAGGGTTCCGTAGGGGTCCAATCGACCACCTCAACCGCCAAGGGTTGAGCAGTTTCAGGTTCGATATCTGGGAGAAGTGGCTTGGGGCGTTCGGCCAGCGTCATAATCGGCGAGGGGTAGGAAAGAGCAATGGGGCAATTTCAGTCTGAGTCAGGCTGTGGCTCAACCCGGTTCAGGGGAAAGGGGGAGGTGCCATTATTGTCGCTTACATCCCTATGCGGAGATGCGATACGACAGATTGTAACAATTGTTAAGTATTGTAACAGATGTCTCTCAAAGCGTTGCTCTGCCGCCAACACCTGTCCCAGGTTGGCCACGGCTCAAAGCAGCACCAGCGGGTTTCAGCGTATCCTGGATCACTGGTAAGACAGGTTTGTTTTGTGTATTCGTTGAAGTGAACCACCGTCAGACGCTGATTATCTATGCTGGTTTCGTTGCGGATTGAAAATTTTGCCCTCATCGATCAGCTCGATCTGGCATTTGGTCCTGGGTTGAATGTCCTCACGGGCGAGACAGGGGCGGGTAAATCCATCATTCTGGATGCCCTAGAGGTGATCTTGGGGGGGAAAGCATCCCTCCGCACAGTTCGGACTGGAACTTCTAAAGCGCGTCTTGAAGCCACCTTTCAACTGAGCGATCGCCTCTGCCAATGGCTGGAGAAGGCCGACATCGATCCCCTCGACGATGGGACGATATTGTGCAGTCGCGAACTGTCCATTGCGCAGGGAGCGCTCCGCAGTCGCTCCCGCGTGAATGGCGTGTTGGTCAATAAGCAACAGATGGATAGCCTGCGCGATCGCCTGGTGGATATCACCGCCCAAGGTCAAACCCTTCAGTTAGGGCAACGCGCCCTCCAGCGCGACTGGTTGGATGCCTTTGGCGGCTCAGATCTCCTGGATCAACGACAGCAGGTGGGAGATGCCTTTCAGCACTACCAGGGGATGCAGCAGCGGTTAGATCACTCCCGCCGCAATGAGCAACAACGGCTCCAGCAACTGGATATTCTGCACTATCAGCTTCGGGAGTTGCACGAGGCCGACATGCATGATCCCAACGAACAAGCCGATTTAAGTCATGAGTATCAACGCTTAAGTCATAGTGTCGAACTCCAGCAACAGAGCGATCGAGCCTATCAGTTGCTCTATGATCACCCGCAGCACAAAGCCTGTTCCGATCTATTGGGAGACGCCACCTTAACGCTCCAGGCCATGAGTGCGCTAGATCCCCAAGTGGAGCCGATTCTAGACTTAGTGCAGGAAGCCCTAACGCAGGTTCAAGAAGCCGGAAGTCAAATTCATCGCTACGGCAATAGTTTGGAAACCGATCCGCAACGTCTCCAGGAGGTTGAGTTACGGCTTCAACAGATCAAGCAAATTTGCCGTAAATATGGTCCCACCCTGCCTGAGGCGATCGCCCATCAGGCTCGCCTAGAACAGGAGCTTGCCGAATTAATGGGAGAGGGCGAGTCCCTCGCCGTTCTGGATCAGGCGTTGGTGGCAGCAAAAACCGTCTTAACGCAAGCCTGCCAACGTTTAACTGCGCACCGCAAATTAGCCGCTGCCGACTTGGAGTCCCGCTTGGTGGAAGAACTTCAGCCTTTGGCCATGCAGCAGGTGCAGTTCCAGGTTGAGATGACGGAAGCCGAACCCGCTGTCCATGGGGCGGATCGCATTGTGTTTGCCTTCAGCCCCAATCCGGGGGAAGCCCTCCAACCCCTGGCCGAAACCGCATCGGGCGGGGAAATGAGCCGTTTTCTGTTGGCCTTAAAAGCCTGTTTCTCCCAAATCGATCCCGTGGCCACCTTTGTTTTCGATGAAGTGGATGTGGGGGTTTCCGGTCGCGTGGCCCAGGCGATCGCCGAAAAACTGCACCGTCTCAGTCAAACCCATCAGATCCTGTGCGTTACCCATCAACCCATTGTGGCGGCGATGGCCCATCGTCATTTCCAGGTGGAAAAAACCGTAATTGAGGTGTGGCCGGATGCAGTGACCCCCGGCATGGAACCCTCGACTCCAGACGAACGGACGGTCGTGCGAATTCGTATCCTGGAAGATCGACAACGGCAGTTGGAATTAGCCAATCTGGCCGGCGGAGCCGCGACCGATCACATGCTGGCCTTTGCCGAATCCCTTTTAGTGCAAGCCGCCCATCTTCGCGATCAGCCCACCCTAGCCGTCTCGCCGGAGGAGACCCCATCTGCCCCGGCGCGTCGCTCTGCGGGCAGAACCAAAAAGCGAGCGTCTTAGCGTTGTAATGCCCGATCAATCTGGGCATAAAGGGCCGACACGGGGCCGGAATTGTCGAGGACCACATCGGCGCGATCGCATTTTTCAGCGATTGGCATTTGGCTGGCGATGCGCACTTGTGCTTCGGCTAGGGTTAACCCATTGCGATCCATGAGCCGTCGGCGTTGCTGGGGTTCATCGCAATACACCACCCAAATGTCCGTGACCCAATCGGTCATCTGGGTCTCAAATAGCAGCGGAATGACCATGACCAGTCTGGGGGAATCCAGGTAGGCCATGCGCTCGGCGGCTAGGCGATCGCGCACAACGGGATGAATCAAGGTTTCCAGCCATTGTTTTTCCATGGCATCGTGAAACAGAATATGTCCCAACCGAGGCCGATTTAAGGCTCCATCGGGTTGCACAATATCAGGTCCGTAGCGCTCTCGAATGGCCACCCAAGCGGGCGACCCTATGCAAACCGCATCCCTTGCATAATGATCGGCATCCAAAATGGGCAACCCGTGACGATTCGCGAGATAATTGGCAACAGTGGTTTTGCCTGTGGCGATTCCGCCTGTGAGACCGATCACACATGGATGCAGGCGAGCCGACGGACAATGGGACATGGGAGCAGCCTGTGGGGAAACGATCTAGTCAAAGCTGGCTTACAAATGGCAAAAAACAGCAGAATCAATGAGAATTTATCTAAAAGCAAGTTACTCTAAAGCCAGTTGCTCCATAGCGTGTCGGAACAAGGGTTGCTGAGCCGCCGTGAAAAATTCTCAAGGCCCAAAGTTGATGAATCTGGGCAAGTTCTTGCAAGCTGCCTTGAAGGCGATCGCACCGCCCATGTCTGCCTCGGACAAGGACAACTCGCTTCGGAGCGAACTCGCATTGGGGAGTCGTGTTTTACTGGCGGTTCAAAAAGTCACCGATCTCCAGGTTAAACTTTCGTCTCCAGCCCAGAAATTGCAGTCCCTTATGTCAATTCTGGCAGAAACCTTCGCGTTTCCCTTGGTCTTTGTCGAAAGTTACAACGCCGTTACGGATCGATTGCACATCGAGGCTGCTCAAGGCGTTTCCTTCTCCGCAGACACGATCCCCAAACCGGTTTCAGCCCAACAAACCCTCTCTGGGACCGTGGTTTCGACCCGAAAACCCATGATTTGGGCCGAGCAACACGATCCCATTACCCTGCCGCAATTGGCAGGGGTGAATTGGTTTTCCAACCAATTCCAAACCGTGGTGGGTCTGCCGCTCATCTATCAACAGCAAGTGGTCGGTGTGCTTACCCTGGCCCATCCTGAATATGAACCCCCGGAGCCGTCTACCATCCAGTGGCTGAACAGTTTAGCCGTTTCCGTTGCCGCGCTTTTAGCCGAAAATCGGCAAGATCTGACCCAGATCCAGGCGCAAGAACGCTTGGATTTAGCCGCTCTGGCAGCCCATGGGGTCATTTACGATCTGAATTTAGAAACCCGAAACGTCATTTGGAGCAAAGGGTTAGTCAATCTGCTGGGGTATCAGGAATCGGAAATCAAGGCTTCCCTCGATTGGTGGCTCAACAAAGTTCACCCCGAAGACCTGCCGCACCTGACGGCGTTTCTAGACCAAACGGTCCAAGAGCACCGCGAGTTTACCCTGACCTATCGGGTGTGTCGCAAAAATCATCAGTACTTGAGCATTGGCGATCGCGGCATTGTGTTGCGGGATGCCCAAGGACATCCGGTGCGTCTGGTGGGCACGATTTCGGCAGACGAAACGCCAACTCAAATGGCATCCCTGGCCTCGTCGGCTGTGCCGTCCCAACACGACATTCTGAATCATATTCAAGACACCGTGTTTCAAACGGATCAAGACGGACTTTGGACGTTTCTCAACCCGGCTTGGACGGCTTTAACCGGATTTTCAGTGGCCGACACCTTGGGCAAGTCCTGGCAGGACTTTATTTACCCGGAAGACTGCCCCACCCATGAAAAAGCCTTTCAGGCTCTTTTGGCCGATCGCCCCGACCCCTATCCCCCTCAACTGCGCTATCTAACCCAGCAGGGAGACTTTCGCTGGGTGGAGGTCCATTGTCAACGACTTTGCGATAGGTTGGGCACCCTGGTTGGGGTTGTCGGAACCATGCGCGACATTGGCCAGCGCAAAACAGCGGAAATGCAGTTGCTCCAGGATGCAATGCAGGATCCGTTAACTCAGTTGCCCAATCGCGGGTTGTTCGCGAATCGGCTCCAACATGCCTATCAAAGCTATCGTCGCCATCCAGATACCGGATTCGCCGTCCTTTTTATCGATTTAGATCGGTTTAAGGTGATCAATGACAGTTTGGGTCATCTGGCCGGGGACGAATTGTTAAAAGCCGTGGCCGAGCGCCTACAACAATGTCTGCGACCGGGGGACACCGTCGCTCGCTTTGGCGGCGACGAATTTACCGTTTTGCTGTCCAGCATTGCCCAGTTGCAAGATGCCATTCAAGTGAGCGATCGCATCTTAAAGCGATTAAGCCAACCCTTCCATTTACCGAGCCATTTGTCCAGCCACGATATTTATACCTCCGCCAGCATCGGGATTGCCCTCAGCCTTAGCCCCGACCAAGATCCCGAAGAATTGCTCCGCAATGCGGACATCGCCCTCTATCGCGCCAAGGCCAATGGCAAAGGACGATACGAGTTGTTCACGCCCAATATGCATGTCTTGGCTGTCGAACAACTGACCTTGGAAAACGATTTGCGGCGAGCGGTCGAACAACAGGAGTTAACCCTTTACTATCAACCCCTCTATACCCTTAGTCCGCAACGCTTGGTTGGATTTGAAGCGCTCCTCCGTTGGAATCATCCCCAGCGCGGCCTGTTGTTGCCCGCCGATTTTTTGCCCCTTGCTGCCGAAACCGGCTTGGCCGTCGCCATCGGATGGTGGGTCTTAGAAACCGCCTGCAAACAACTTCAATCCTGGCAGCAACAATACCCATTGCTGTCTTCCCTATGGATGTCGGTCAATCTCCCCAGCCAACAAGCCGAAGAGGCCGACTTTGCCCCACGGATCCAGCAAACCCTCCAGAGCTTCTCCCTTCCCTCCCACTGCCTCATGTTGGAGGTCAGCGAGACTATTTTTGCAGACGAAACGGACCCTGCGATCGCGCCGCACCCTGCGTCCAATCGCACCAAGCTCAAACAACTCCAAGACATCGGCATCCAAATCTGTTTAGACGAATTTGGCCGGCGGTATTCGTCCTTTGGCGATCTCTGTCGTCTCCCCTTAAATGCCCTTAAAATCGATCGATCTTTGATCGGCGAAATGGAGATGGGTAACAATCTAGACACCATCCGCGCTCTGGTCGCCCTGGGGCACAAGTTAAGTCTCCAGATCATTGCCGAAGGTGTCGACAGCGAACCCAAACGGGCACAACTCCTTGCCCTTAAATGCAATTATGGGCAAGGCCAACTGTTTTGCGCCCCATTGCCCCCAGCCGATCTCCTGTCTCTATTTGAGCAACCTTTACTTGCAGACGCTTCCAGCACCATCATGCCCTCTACTGCAACCCCCACCCTCGTTCTCCGAACCGCAACTGGCTACTCCTATATTCCGCTCCTAGGCGGTCGATCTTGGAGTCTGGGCCGCAGCACCGATAATGCGATCGTCCTAGCGGATCGCTGGGCTTCGCGCAACCATGCTGAAATCCAGTGCCTTGATAATGGGGCGTATTATTTGGTCGACTTGGGCAGCGGCAATGGCTCCTTTGTCAACGGACAACGGGTGACCATGCCGGTTCGACTCAAGGAAGGGGATTTGTTGACCATCGGTCATAGTGAACTGGAATTTCAGTCGGCGCGCATTGAAAATCCAACCCAGGTTCAGGATACGTCTCCGAAAATGGTGTTGATGATTCAGCCAGCCCATCTTCAGTTCGCAATTTGGCAAGAGGCATTGACCTCTCAGGGAATTTCCTTGATCGCCTGCAAGCCGGAGATCGATTTACAACAATGGATTGCACAACGGGTCCAACACGGCGAATCCTTACCGGATTTGTTGCTGTTAGACATGACCACGGTGCGCCCCAACCCTTACAGCTTCTGTCGATGGAGCCGCAGCGAGTATCCGCAATTGAAAATTATTTTGACCAGCGGTACCAGAACTGAAGTGCCGCCTTCCGAGCGGCAATGGGCTGTTTATCAGGGAGCGGTTGATTTGCTATCAGCTTTCCCTGCCGACAATTTGTTTGCCAATATGGTGGATATTGCCACCAAGGTTCGTTTGGTGCTGAATGCATTAGATGCCCACCCGATTTCGCAGCAGTCCTTAGCCAGTGCCTTGATGGCGATTCAATCGGTGGTCAGTCGCAACGAAACGATGATTGGCGACGATATGCCGACAGGCTCGTTAAAATAGCCTCGGCAGCTCGTTGCGCGGCTCCCGGCGTGCCGAGGGAATCACGCAGTTGGCCATACTGTTGCAACATCCGGGTCCGGGCTGCAGAGGGTTGTAGCAAATCCAGGGCTAAGGCCGCGATTGCCGCTGGTGTAGCGGCTTCTTGCAAAAGTTCCGGCACCACGGCGGTTTGACAAATCAAATTGACAGGTGAAATAAACGGCACCTTAAACCGCAGCAGTTTGCGGTATAGCCAGCCATTGATGGGATGAATGCGGTAGACAGCGATTTGGGGAACCAGGCGTAAAGCGGCTTCTAAGTTAGCGGTACCGGACTTTCCGAGCACTAAATCAGCGGCGGTCAAAACCCATTGGGGGCGATCGCAGAGGGTGGCGCGGAGACCGAGGGTCTGGATGGTGTGTTGTAAGGTCTGGCGAAACCCCGCTTGGGCCACGGGAATCCAAAATTGCACGGTGGGACATTGCATCTGAATGCGTTGGGCCGCCTCTGCCAGAACGGGCCAAATGTAGCGGAGTTCCTGTTGGCGAGAAGCCGGCATTAAGGCGATCGCCTGCTGTTCGGGCGGAATACCCAGTTGCTGTCGTGCTTCGGTGCGATTGGGCCGGCGGGACAGGGTGTCGAGAAAGGGATGTCCCACCCAATCCACGGTTGCGCCATGACGGCGGTAGTAGTCGGCTTCCTGGGGAAAAATGGCCAGAATGCGATCCGTACGTTCCACAATCTGCCGAGTGGTGCCTGTCCCAAAGGACCAAACCCACTCTTGGGGCGCAATGTAATATACCACGGGACAGCCGGGATAGCGCCGTTTGATGTCCCCAGCCAACCATAAATTGAACCCCACATAGTCGATTAAAACAACCATTTGTGGGGCCACCGTTTGCAGATAGCGACGAACTTGCCGCTGCACGGACAGGGCTGCACCCAGGTAAGGTAAGGATTCAATAACCCCAATTGCCCCAATCCGACTCGTATCGGCAATCAGGGTTGCACCTGCTTGGGCCATGCGCGGACCGCCGAGGGCCTGGATCTCCAACGGCCAGCCCCGTTCGGCAGCAGCGGCCTGGAGTGCTTCAATCAATAAACTCCCCTGCAAATCGCCGGAGACTTCTCCCGTGCTGATCAGAATTTGGGACACCTCAGTCATTGCATGGCCCGCGCCCAGAAATGGTGCCCCGCCGCCCTGGCTGTTGCGCTTGCTGAAGAAACTGAATGAGATGGGCTGAAGGATAGTCCAAGGGCTGATCGGCTAAGTGGGCTAAGACGACGGCAAAGGGATCCGATGAGCGATACAGCAATCGGTAGACCTGCTTCAGTTCCTGAAAGGTTGCACTATCAGGCAAAATGCCGTTGCGGCGCAACCCGACTTTGTTTAAGCCCCGCACCCGGACGGGGTTGCCTTCCACCAAGGTATAAGGCGGGACATCTCGATTGATCCGACTCATGCCGCCGACCATGGCACATTGGCCAATATGCACTTTTTGGTGGACACCCGTCATCCCGCCAATCACCGCTTTGGACTCGACATGCACGTAGCCCCCTAACCCAACAGTATTGGCGATGGTCACATCGTCTTCAATCCAACAGTTGTGGGCAATGTGGGTATAGGCCATCAAAAAATTGTCATGACCAATGCGGGTTAGGTTCTCCGCCTGGGTGGGTCGATGAATCGTGACATACTCTCGAATTTGATTGCGATCGCCAATTTCGACCCAAGATTCGGCACCCCGATAAGACACATCCTGCGGGGCTAGACCAATCGCAGCCCCCGGAAAAATCTGGTTGTCAACCCCAACTTTGACACACCCTTCGATCACCACATGGGCACCAATTCGAGTCCGTGCCCCAATCCAAACAGCCTCGCCAATCACGGCATAGGGACCAACCTCAACCCCCTCAGCCAACTGGGCTTTAGGGTGGATAGCGGCGGTAGGATGGATCCGATGTGTCATGAAGGAATTCTAGTCAACCAACGAAAACATCAGTTCACCTTCCGAAACGAGTTGGCCATTCACTTCGGCCCGCGCTTGCATCTTCCCAAATCGCCGTTGTTTGATACATAACAGGTCAACCGTCATCACCAACTGGTCGCCAGGAACCACGGGACGCCGAAACCGCACCTTATCAATGCCCGCAAACAGGGATAATTTATCCTTGAGATCGGCCATTTGCAGCAACACAATACCGCCCACTTGGGCCATGGCCTCAACGATCAAAACCCCCGGCATGATGGGCCGTCCGGGGAAATGGCCCTGAAAGAAGGGTTCATTCACCGTCACATTTTTAATCCCGACGGCGCGCTCGCCGGGATGATTTTCAATGATGCGATCCACTAGCAAGAAGGGATACCGATGGGGCAACAGGGCTTGAATTTGTTCAATGGTTAAAACTTGAGGGACGTCTGTGCCGTTGATCGCAGCAGAGGGCGCAACGGCGGGTGAGGAGGAAGTCAAGGTGGGCATAATCAATCCAGGATATAACGTCAAGCAAAGGTGCAGATGCCTGTCCTGAGCGCTCCAATCGACTCAATCGCTAACCGGGCAAGGAAGCAAGTCGTTGGACAAGCTGCGTGTGGAGAGCGTGACTGGCTTTATAAGCGATGATATGTGCGTTGGGCAAGCTCCCCAGCAAACTCAGATCGCCCAGTAAATCCAGCAATTTGTGGCGAACCGGCTCGTTGGCATAACGCAAAGGTGGATTTAACCACCCCTGGGAGCCACAGACTAAAGCATTTTCTAGACTACCACCTTTGATTAACCCATCTGCACGCAATTTGTCCACCTCTGCGGCAAACCCAAAGGTTCGGGCAGGTGCAACGGATGGGGCAAAGTCGTCGAGGGTCATGCTGTGCCATTGGCGACCAATCGCCGGATGGGGAAAGTCGATGCCGTAGGTGAGTAAGGTCTGGGGGGCTGGAATCGCAGTTACAAAGGCATCGTCTTTTTGAACGGTGATGGGGGTATCCAATCGATAGGTGCGGCGAGGGACGGATTGGTTGGCCCATCCTGCCTGGAGAATGGCTTGGACCCAGGGCTGTGCCGACCCGTCCATCAGGGGAATTTCAGGTCCATGCACTTCAATTTTGGCATTGTCGATGCCCAAGCCCGTCAGAGCTGCCAATAGATGCTCAACGGTGCGCACGGTGACCTCCTCAACCCGCAATTCCGTGGACAGACGGGTTTGATAGAGGTGGTCAATGTGGGCCGGAATGGAGATGGGGGATTCAGCCAGATCGGTGCGCACAAAGTATCGGCCTGTATGGGCTGGGGCCGGATGAATCTGCACCTGAACCGTTTGCCCCGTGTGCAACCCGATACCTTCGCACTGAAGGGGGGATTTCAGGGTGTGCTGATGGGGCGATCGCAAGACGGTTGCGATTTGGTCCAATTCGGGGGCCAATTCGGAGGCCCCGATGATTCCCTCATTAAGATCCATGGGGAAGGTCTAGGCCGATTCCCGATCTAAGGCAATTTCAACGGACTTGAACTCTTGATCCAAGCGCTTGTGCAATTTGTCAGGAATAGGCCGATTTGGGTAGGAACTGTAGTGAGCCGCCAACCCATTTAAGGCCGTTGTCATCGTTAGAAATGAGTTCAGTCCGGTAATGGAAGGGTCGCGACGGTAGCGAGAGACAAAATCGTTGATCTTGGCGCGCGCATCGGTTTGAGCCGCTGACTTGTCCGGGGTCGATTCCGGCAACTCAATGGCGGTTCGCAGGCTGTCAATGAGCATTAGCGTATCCTGACGGTAATTACCGGTTAGACCGGTGGAACTAGCGCAACTGGTTAAAAACAGGGTTGCCGATACAGCTAGACTGAGAAAAAAAGCAAAAAAGCGCTTCATAGGTTTTGGAGTCTCTGACAAACTTGGCATCAGTCAACAAGCCAAGCGGGACAAGCCCGCCGCGTCTTTACGGTTGACTCAGTTTCTTCAGAATAAACCATTCGTTCGCTATTTTTCGACTTGAGATGGGTGGATGGCGACAGAACAACTGCTTCAGGGGCCTTTTTAGATCACGTTATGGGTTGGACTGCACTCCATGCCGCTATTCATCAAACCCTGCGGCAGCGTCGTCTTCTCGGGCCGGGACAAGCGATTGTGCTGGGGTTTTCAGGGGGGCAAGATTCCCTGTGTCTGCTGCAAATTTTGCGAGATTTGCAACCGAAGTGGCAGTGGCGGCTGGCGATCGCCCATTGCGATCACCGTTGGCCCCCGGATTCCGCTGCCAATGCGGTCCATGTGTCCCGACTGGCCCAGGCTTGGCAGTTGGAACACTATGGGTTTGTTGCGCCCCAGGTGCTCAAAAGCGAGGCAGCGGGGAGAACTTGGCGTTACCAGGTTTTGACAGACTTGGCTGAAGCCGAGGGATTTAGTGCAGTTCTGACGGCCCATACCGCCAGCGATCGCGCGGAGACCCTGCTGTATAACCTGCTGCGGGGCAGTGGCATGGAGGGTCTGCAAGCCTTGGCCTGGACGCGATCGCTTTCGCCCCAAGTCCAGTTGGTGCGACCGCTACTCAATACCACTCGCGAACAAACAGGGGTATTTTGCGCCCAACACCAGCTACCCCTCTGGCACGACGCCATGAATTTGGATAAAACCTACCGTCGCAATCGGCTTCGGTTGGATCTGTTGCCCCTACTCCGTGAACACTTTAATCCCCAGGTTGAAGTCGCGTTGGCTCGCACTGCCGAGATTTTGCAAGCAGAAACCGCCTATTTAGACCAAGAAGCCCAACACATTCAGGCATTGGCGACTATTCCGACCAGCCAGTTGCCCTCTACCGTCATTGCAGCCCTCGATCAAGCCCGGTTGCAGCAGACCCCTCTGGCCCTGCAACGGCGCATCCTGCGGCGATGGCTCCAGTTGCATCTGGGACACTCACCCACCTTTGAGCAAATCGAAAAAACGGTACGGCTCATTACAGGCCATCAGGGCGATCGCACAGATCCCTTTAAGGCGGATCTGATTGCTGAAGTTCACCGTCCGTGGATTTGTCTGCGCCGCCTCACCCCTTGAAGACGTCATGAATTCATCACTTAAGGCTGAAAAAATGCGTAGAAATACGCAGTTTCTTATCAGGTAGGTTGGGTATACTCGCAAATGTAGATTAAAGGAATCGGTCATGTTTCATGCATCCAGTTCAACGCTCTTTTGGACCATTACTTTAATTGAATTTATGGTTGCGTTTGGCGTTAGCACGTTGTGGGCCAGTGCTCACAAGTCATAACAGCAGTTTTTCGACCCCAATCTATCGTTTCATTTTTTCCTCTAACCCCAATGACGGCTTCAATGGAAGCCGTCATTTTTAGTGCTATGGGTATAACCCTCCTTGGCCTTGCGTTCATGCCCTGATGAAATGGATGCGAGCGAGTTTTACGAAAGTTAAAGTTTTACCGCTTTGAGCGGTTGGCGTGAGGGGTTTGCGGTTGAGTAGGGAATCTTAAGTATTGAGAATCCTTATACTGCTAAGGCAACTTGGCTGGGCAGTAAAAAGGAACTGTCTCCAAACTGAGGTGCGCGGAGTAGAGTGAGTGAACAGGTTACAACAGATTGGGTTGGGGCTATTGGCAATTGGCATGGGTCCAACCTTATCGGTTTGGGGAAACCCATCTCCGCCCAGTTCGGTATCCCGATCCGCCCCTGCCGGGGTTTGGCAATCCCTCACGCAGATTGCGGAACGCTATAACTGTAGCCCGAGTTCGTCCCATCCCTTTTCGTCCCATCCCCATCAGACGAATCGCTACGAAATGGCATCTCTTTTAGCCGCTTGTCTGGCGTATTTGAGCGATCGCCCCTTGGAGCCTCAAGACCGGACTACGCTCCAGACCCTGCGTTCCGAATTTAAGCTAGAATTGGCCGCCCTCCAAGGCAATCTTATGGCCACAGCACCTTGGCCGAATGAACCGTCTGCTCGGCTTTTACCGGTCTCAATGGCGCAACCCCAAGGCACCGGACAGGGGACCATCGCCGACGATGCGAACCTTGATCTGAACGCTGTCCATTGGCTTAGACAACCCCATGCCAGCGCTACTGAGACAGCCCGATCCATGCCCCAACGCTCCAGTTGGCAGGTTGCGGAGGGCAACGTTCGACTTCGAGGCATTGTGGCCGTTCCGGACACAACCCATCAAGGGGAACCGTCCCTGTGCAATTTGGGGACTTGTGGGTCTTTCGGTCGACTCGATCCGTCCCATACCTTGACGACGCTGGAATATACCCAGACTTTAGGCGAACGGTCTCAGAATCGCTTGGCCCTTGGTTTGCATTATGTCTCCAACGACATTGACCGACTGCCGCAGAACCAAGTCGGGATCAATGCGGAAGCCACCTTTGGCAAATTTGAATTCTTTGGACAAGCCAGTTTAGACCTGAACCCTAAACCGAACCAAACGGCGTCGCTCCTGGGCGATCGCACCATTCCCCTTTGGACGGCTGGGGTCGGTATCCGCGACTTTATCATTCCCCAATCCGTTCTGACCGTTTCCGCAGGACGGGCTGCTTCCCTGGACAATGAATCGCAACCGACCCAGATCAACTACGGTGCATTTTATCAATTCCCCATCGGAGATCGCCTGACCCTTTCGCCCAGCGTGGTGATTATGGCCAATCCCACCGATCCTGACTCGGTTCCACAAATTCAAGGGGCATTGCAAGCGTCTTTTTCGTTTTAGCGTGGGTTTTCAGAAGTCGGCTAAAACTCAGTTGTACTCGTAGGGAGAAGGATGTTGTAGCTGAGGCGGTCCTGAAAACCGAGAGTACTTCACTTCATCTGTTGTCGGAAATTGGGCCGACACGGCGAGCAAGCCCGTATGGATATCGGCAAAATAGATCACCCCTCCAATCCGTCCTTCAACTTGAAGGGGGGCGTGAAAAAACTGATACTCAGCAATGCAAATGATGAGGAGATCCGTAATTTTGACTGCCTTGCCAAACATTTGTTTGCAGATTTGTGGAATGGCAGCCTCCAAAAAAGCATTCGTCACAGGGTGCCCCACCTCTAGAAATTCTGGATGATCTGCAAATTCATCCATATAAAACGACCAAATATCTGAGAAGTCTGTCTTTTGTACCAGTCTTGTTTTGAGTTCCTGTAGTCGATCTAGATTCATATGCATTTCAGGAATTTTAAATGGTTTGCAGCGATTTTTGGCGGTATAACACAGTGCATGGAAAACAAGCAAAATCCTGTTCAGGATTGTTGGTTGGCAAGGCGATCGCGCAGTTGACGCAGACTTTGAGCCACTGTGGGATCGGTTTTTTGTAAATCTCCCACCTTGTCGCAGCTATATAGAACTGTGGTGTGATCTTTGCCGCCAAACTCCTCGCCAATTTTGGGGAGACTTAACCCGGTATGTTGTCGCATTAAAAACATGCCCACCTGACGTGCCGTACTAATATCCCTGCGCCGGGAATTACCCTTCAAGTCTTCCACCGAAATGCCAAAAGTTTCCGCCACCGCTGTAATAATGGTTTGGGGCGAGGCCGTCAATTTGGTGGCAGTTGGCGTTAAAATAGGTGCAATATTCTCTACGGTCATGGGTAAGCCGGAAATCGAAATATAGGCCACTGCCCGAATCAGCGCCCCCTCCAATTCCCGAATGTTTGAGGTATAGCTGGAGGCAATGTATTCAATCACCTCACGGGGCAAGCGAATGTTTTCATATTCGGCCTTTTTTTGCAAAATGGCCATGCGGGTTTCCAAGTCCGGTGGCTGGATGTCCGCAATCAGGCCCATGGAAAACCGCGAACAGAGTCGTTCCTGTAAGCGCGGAATCTGACTCGGAGGACGGTCCGACGCCAAAACCACCTGCTTGCCCGCTTCATGCAGGGTGTTGAAGGTATGGAAAAATTCTTCCTGGGTATATTCTTTCCCTTCAATAAACTGAATGTCGTCCACCAACATGACATCGACGGCTCGGTAGTGCTCTCGAAAATTTTGCATGCCATCCTTGCGAATCGCCGCAATGAGATCGTTGGTAAATTGCTCCGTCGAAACATAAAAAATCTTAGCGTCGGGATGGATTTCCAGGCGATAGTGACCAATGGCCTGCATCAAGTGGGTTTTGCCCAGTCCGACCCCCCCGCACAAAAATAAAGGATTAAACTCCCGGCCTGGAGATTCGGCCACGGCCAAACAGGCCGCATGGGCCATGCGATTATTGGGCCCGACCACATAG
>JBAVRC010000733.1:0-2994 GCA_049694615.1 Thermosynechococcaceae cyanobacterium
CACCCTCATGACCCTCCATGCCGCTAAAGGATTAGAATTTCCCATTGTGTTTTTGGTTGGGCTAGAGCAGGGACTGTTCCCCAATTTCCGCGCCCTAGAAGATCCCGCCGCTCTAGAGGAAGAACGTCGTCTGTGTTATGTGGGTATTACCCGCGCTCAAGAGCGGCTGTTTATTTCCCATGCTCAAGCCCGCCGCTTATACGGTTCACGGGAGCCTGCGATTCCGTCGCTCTTTTTATCGGAAATTCCGCCCGAACTGATGCAGTCCAATGCTAGAAATGCCATCCCCAAGCGTCAACCTTCAGGGGCAGCTACAACGAAGTCTCAACCCGCCGCTCATCCGAATATTGCGGCACAGGATTGGTCTGTGGGCGATCGCCTCATACACAAAGCCTTTGGCATTGGCGAGATCACCCATGTTTTTGGTGCAGGCAACAAAACTTGTTTGGCGGTGAAGTTTCCCAGTATTGGACAAAAAATCTTGGATCCGAAAGTGACGGTTCTGCAACCCTTGGAATAATATGATCCACCCGAACCTTTCCAGCGAATCGGTTACGGTTCTCCGACAGCGGCGTCAAGCGTTGGGCGATCGCTTGACAAACCCTGTGTTGCTGTGGTCCGGTGGGGCACTGTCGCGTAACTTTCCGGCCAATGTGTATCCCTTTCGCGCCAGTAGTCATTTTTTATATTTTGCCGGGGTTTCACTCCCCAATGCAGTGATTTACTTACATCAAGGGCAACTCACATTGTTGATGGACGATGCGCCCGCTGCGGATGCATTGTGGCATGGCACAGCCCCCACCCGCTGCCAAATTGCCGCACAAATTGGGGCAACCGCCTATTATCCTCTTGCTCAGTTGGCGGACCTGTCCCACAATACCGCTACGATTCCGGTGCAAGATCCCATGACCCGTCACCAGCAAAGGCAAATCTTGGGACGGTCACTGGGGGAGGCCCATGAACTGAGTCCCTTGGACCAAACCCTGGCCGAGGTGTTGATTCAACTGCGGCTCAGGCAGGATGCTGGGGCGATCGCTGCCATTCGCCAAGCGGTAGAGGTGACCATTCAAGCCCATCGTGCAGGCATGGCTCGCACCAGTCAAGCCCAGACCGAAGCCCAGATCAGGGTGGCCATGGAAGGGGAGATTGGAGCAGCCAACATGGTCCCCGCCTATGGCAGCATTGTGACGGTGCATGGGGAGGTGCTGCATCAACCCTATTCTTCGGGCGTCTTAGCCCCAGGGGATTTGCTGCTGGCGGATGTGGGGGCAGAGCATCCCTTGGGATGGGCCTCAGACGTCACCCGGACTTGGCCTGTTTCCGGGCAATGGTCGCCGTCGCAACGTGCTGTGTATGCGGTAGTGCTAGCAGCCCATGATGCCTGTATTGCTCAGATGGCCCCTGGTGTGGAGTTTCGCGACCTGCACTTAACCGCAGAAAAGGTAATGGCCGAGGGGTTGGTGGATCTCAAGATCCTCAAAGGCGATCCGGTAACCCTGGTGGAACGGGGTGCGGTTGCCCTCTTTTTTCCCCACGGGGTGGGACACCTTCTGGGGCTGGATGTCCACGATATGGAAGATCTGGGAGATTTGGCGGGCTATGCACCCGGACGGACTCGGTGCGATCGCGATGGGTTACGTTATTTGCGCCTGGATCGACCGCTCCAACCGGATATGGTGGTCACCATTGAACCGGGGTTTTATCAAGTCCCGGCAATTTTACAAGATCCCCAGCGGCGTGCAAGATTTGCCGATTGTGTCGACTGGGATCGTTTAGCCGACTTTCAAGATGTGCGCGGCATTCGCATTGAAGATGATGTGCAATTAACCGAGACGGGCTGTATGGTTTTAAGCGCTGCTTTGCCAACCCGACCAGAGGAGATTGAAGCCTGCTTGTACTAATGGCTCGCGATCATTCCCTGACTTGGCTCACGACTGTGCTGTCGTACAATTGAGGTAGCTAGCGTAACTCATTCAGTCGAACGTATTCTGATGGTACAGGCTCTGCCCAAATCGATTGCTCTAGAAGCGTTTCTGCAACAGCCGGAAACAGAGCCAGCCAGCGAATATATCGACGGCCAAATTATCCTCAAAACAATGCCTCAAGGCAAGCACAGCAGACTACAAAAAAGACTGATCTACAAAATTGAGTCTATTGTTCTTGTTACTGATGCGGCAGAGGCATTTCCAGAATTACGTTGTACTTTTGGCGGACAATCGATTGTGCCAGATGTGGTTATTTTGCAAAAACACCACATTCCCCATGACCCCAATGGCGAAATTGCCAATTCCATTGAGATCGCTCCCGATTGGATGATTGAAATTCTGTCGCCTGATCAAGATTACAAAAAGGTTGCTCAAAAAATTCTGCACAGTCTGGAACAGGGTAGCCAAATGGGTTGGCTGATTGACCCAGAGGACAAAACTGTCGTGGTTTCTCCACAAAATGCGCGATCGCGTCTTTTTGGCCCTCTGGATGCTGTTCTGCCCGTGCCCAATTGGGCCGGAGATTTGCAGATTACCGTCGGGGAATTATTTGGGTGGCTTTTGGGTTGACGGCATGAGTCGATCTACGAATGGCAAAAGCTCAATTTTGTGCGGACGATAGCCATCTGCTAAGCCGTAGCCAAACATGTTATGTTGAGGTTAATCAACCGCCAGTAATGACACGATTGATAAACTCAAGGGTCGATATTATGGTTGCCACACCTCAAACCCAGAGTCCTCAGTTCAGTATTCCCATCATTACTTGGGACAAACTCCCAGATGACTACATTTTACCCGATGATCCTGTGGACAATATCTACCAACCGTTTGTCGCTGAAGGGTTACGCGATGGACTGGGAACCGTTGGCCTCGCCTCGCCGCAATCCCTTATGTCAACCAACTACGGTATCTGCACCACCGTCAACGGCAAGATAGTGGTTAAGGCTCCTGACTGGGCCTATGTTCCGACGATTACGGTACCGATCGGCGAAGTGGATCGCAGCTATAC
>JBAVRC010000734.1:0-4558 GCA_049694615.1 Thermosynechococcaceae cyanobacterium
TGATTCAGGGGCAATCGCGATCCGTGCATTGTCGTTGACACAGGAGTAGGGCAAACCAGTCTTTGGGGTCTGTCCAAACGGATAAGGGGGCGATCGCATGGCTCTCCAACACCGTGGTCAACGTCGGCAAATGAAACTTGCGCGATATTTCAGTCCGAATGGTTTCGCCCGCTTGCAATGAAACGTTGAAGTCCAGATCTTGTAGGCTAACGGTTTGCGCGTTCAGGCTCTGCAAATGCATTTCAATTTGGCAGTCGTGGGGATTGTAGAACGCCCAGTGCCGAAATTGGGCCAAGTCAAAGTTGCCTTGAAAACGCTGATTCAGGTGGGACAGGAGATTGAGATTAAAGGTAGCAGTGACACCTTGGGCATCGTTATAGGCGGCTTCCAGAATAGCGGTGGGCTTTTGCAAATCGACACCCAGCAGAAAAAATTCGCCCGGTTGGAGCGCATTGCGGATCAGGGCCAGAAAATCATGGCATTCGGCTTCGTTCAAATTACCGAGGGTACTGCCCAAAAAGATCAGCATTCGATTTTTGAGACTATTGCGCGGAAGCTGAGACAAGGCCTGCTCATAAGTTCCAGCCAATCCACACAGCCTGAGAGTGGGGTATTGACGCAACAAATCCAATGCCGTTGTTTTGAGGATTCCGGCACTGACATCGATGGGGCAATATTGCAGGGAATAGTCGATTTGGCTGTAGGCATCCAACAACAAACGCGTTTTGCGAGAACTGCCGCTACCGAGTTCCACCAATTCGCAAGGGCCAGTCAGTTGGGAGATCGCCGGGGCATAGGTTTCTAGGATGGCCTGTTCCGTGCGGGTGGGGTAGTATTCCGGCTGGTCGCAGATTTGCTCAAACAGGTCGGACCCGATATCGTCGTAAAAATATCGACAGGGCAAGGTTTTGGGCATTTGGTTCAGTCCGGCGATCACATCCGGTCCTTCTTTGACGCCTGTATGGGAGGCATTAAACGTAATCCAACGCAGGCGCGTTTGCTCTCGGTGAGTGGTCTTCACGGGAAAGGGTCCTGAATAAGGGATTTTGAAGGGGACACAGGAGATAGCGATCGCCCCGCAATAGACCGCAGCGATGCGCAAGGGTCGAGGACTGCGCCAATCATGACGGATTGGGGGGCAGGGTTTTATATTCGCCCAGTTGCTGAATCAATTTAGCCACCAGTCCAGTCCAGCCCGTCTGATGGCTGGCCCCAATGCCAGCGCCATTGTCCCCGTGGAAATATTCATAAAACAAAATCAAATCTTGCCAATGGGGATCTTGCTGAAAGGTGGCCGTTGCCCCATAGACGGGTCTGTGTCCCGTGGCATCCTGGGGAAAAATGCGGATCAGGCGTTGCGATAGCTCGGTGGCAACCTCCCAAAGATTCATCAGGCAACCCGATCCGGTGGGACATTCGACTTTGAAGTCATCTCCTAGGTAGTAATGAAACTGTTGCAAGGATTCAATCAATAGAAAATTGACCGGAAACCAGACCGGACCGCGCCAGTTGGAATTGCCGCCAAATAACCCGCTGCTCGACTCAGCGGGTTCGTAATCGACCTGGAATGGTACGCCATTTACCTCAAACCGATAGGGGTTCTGATCATGCACCTTGGATAGGGCACGAATGCCATGGGGACTGAAGAACTCGCTTTCATCCAGCATTTTTTGCAGAATCCGCCGAAGTTTGTCTGAGGCCGATTTGGGGGAGCAAATGGCCAACAGCCGTCTGGCCCCAACCCCTGGCGTTTCCATACAGGCTAAATTTTGCACCAAGTTGGGACGGTGCCGCAAAAACCATTCGAGTCGGGCTTTGAAGGCGGGCAGACGATTCAATTGTTCCGGTTCAATGGTCGTCACCGCAAAGAGGGGAATTAACCCGACCATGGAGCGAACTTTGAGACGAATCGACTCGCCACTGGGCAATTCCAACACATCGTAGAAAAAGCCGTCCGCATCGTCCCACAGTTCATCATTGCTCATGCCAATGCGATCCATAGCGGCAGCAATGTAGACGAAATGTTCAAAGAACTTGGTGGCAATATCTTCGTAGACCGGATTTTCGATCGCCAACTCTAGGGCAATGGTCAGCATGTTGAGGGCATACATCGCCATCCAACTCGTGCCGTCGGACTGTTCGAGATAGCCGCCTGTCGGCAAGGGTGCACTTCGGTCAAAAACCCCAATATTGTCTAACCCTAAAAACCCCCCTTCAAAGACGTTGTTGCCGCCAATGTCTTTGCGGTTCACCCACCAGGTAAAGTTCAGCAAAAGTTTCTGAAAGACCCGTTCCAGGAACATGCGATCGCCTGTGCCGGTCCTTTTTTGTTCAATTTTGTAGACTCTCCAGGTGGCCCAGGCATGGACGGGCGGGTTCACATCGCCAAACGCCCATTCGTAGGCCGGCAGTTGACCATTGGGGTGCATAAACCATTCCCGTGTGATCACATCCAGTTGGGCTTTGGCAAAGTCCGGGTCCAGCAAGGCCAAGGGCAGCGTATGGAAGGCCAGATCCCAAGCCGCAAACCAGGGATATTCCCATTTGTCGGGCATGGACAGAATATCGGCGGCATCGAAGTGCACCCACTGAGCATTGCGTCCGCGTTGTCGCTCTGGCGGCGGCGTGGGTTCAGCTGGGTCGCCCGCCAACCAATCTTCGACACTGTAGGCGTAATACTGTTTGCTCCATAGCATTCCAGCAAAGGCTTGGCGCTGAATGTTGCGCAGATCGTCGCTGAGGGGAAACGGTGTCAGTTGCTGGTAAAACTCGTTTGCCTCTTGCAGCCGGGTTTGCCAGATGGTGTCAAAGTCGCTGCCTAGGGGTTGCACTAAATTGGGCGCATTACTGAGTCTGAGCCGAATCGTTTGGGTTTCATTCGGTCCCAGGGTGAGCACGTAATCCATCGCGCATTTAGTGCCCACCGAGTCCGGGTTCACGGCCTCACCTTGTCCATGCACCACGGCGTTATTGATGCCGTCTTTTACAAAGGGGGTTGCATTCGCTGCCCCATTGAGGCGGGTCCGATTGGTTTCATTTTCCGTAAACAGCACAGGGGGGCGATTGCCGCCAATTTCCCCTTGTCCATAGAGCCAATGTTGTCCCAATTCCGGGTGAGTGGCTTCAATCACAAGGTCAGTAGCACTGGATGGGTCTAGTTTTAAACTGGGTTTATTTGGGTTGTTGGCCCAAGCCCAAGTGTTACGAAACCAGAGGGTGGGCAACAGGTGTAGGGTTTTTGCCTCAGCCCCGCGATTGGCGACGGTAATTTGAATCAAAATATCTTCAGGCGATTGTTTCGCGTACTCGACAAACACATCAAAGTAGCGATTCTCGTCAAAGACACCCGTATCCAACAGCTCAAATTCAGGATCCTGACGACTACGGCCTTTATTTTCGGCCACAATTTGGTCGTAGGGATAGGCGTGATGGGGATATTTATAAAGGGCTTTGAGGTAGGAATGGGTGGGGGTGCTATCCAGGTAAAAATAATATTCTTTGACGTCTTCGCCGTGGTTGCCTTCGTTGCCTGTGAGGCCAAACAAGCGTTCTTTAAGGATCGGATCTTCCCCATTCCAGAGGGCGATCGCAAAACACAACAACTGCCGATCATCGGAAATCCCCAATAAACCGTCTTCCCCCCAACGGTAGGCCCGCGATCGCGCCTGATCATGGGGAAAGAAGTCCCAAGCACTGCCATAAGGGCTATAGTCTTCGCGCACCGTCCCCCATTGGCGATCGCTTAAGTACGGTCCCCACTTCTTCCAGGGAATCCGTTGGGTGCGCGCTTCTGCTAACCGCTTCTCTTCCGCTGTGTTTCCACTCATGGCGTTTTTTCCTAATCAGGCGTATGACTGCCTGGTGTGTTTGCATGTTCGCTCTGTAGGCAGTATTGACGACTCGCCTTAAACAACTCTTAGGCAATCCTGAGAACTGGCTAAACCCAGCTATTTTACCAAGGCAGAGGAATCAGGGCCAGAAAACTGCGAAAATACAGGTATATCCAACGGGCAGTTTGCATCAATGACAGGTCCAACCGCTACATTGCTCATTTCCTGTCCAGATCGCCAGGGGTTGGTGGCAAAGCTGTCCAACTTTATTTATGCCAATGGCGGCAATATTGTCCATGCCGATCACCATACTGACTTTTCGGCGGGGTTATTTTTGACCCGACTAGAGTGGCAACTCGATGGGTTTAAGTTACCCCGCGATCTCATTGGTCCAGCTTTTGCGGCGATCGCCGAACCCCTAGAGGCCACTTGGCAACTGCACTTTAGCGACGAAACCCCGCGACTGGCGATTTGGGTCAGTCGTCAGGATCATTGTTTGTTCGATTTGCTGTGGCGACAAAAGGCGCAGGAATTTCAAGCCAAAGTGGTGTTAATTGTCAGCAACCATGAGACTTTACGACCCATTGCCGAACAGTTTGGCATTGATTATCAATGCATCCCCATTGCGGCAGAGACAAAACCGCAGCAGGAAGCGAAAGAACTCGATCTACTCCAGCAATATGAAATTGATTTAGTGGTTTTAGCCAAGTACATGCAGGTCTTGAGTG
>JBAVRC010000735.1:0-2567 GCA_049694615.1 Thermosynechococcaceae cyanobacterium
CCCATTCAGCCAGGAATAGCCCACACGGGCTCCCATCTCCTTCCAGCCGGGATGGCCAATGTAAATGGTGGTGGGAAAGCAGGACCCGCACAAGGCCGCCACCAAAGTACCTATGCCATTGGCGGCCAAACAAGGGGCGGTTGGATAGCGATCGCCCGCTGCTTCGGCGCTTTCTAAATTTTGCAAACTGCCGACCAGATTAAATAACCCCATGGGCAAAATAATGCTGAAATAGCTGAGGAAGACCTGCCGTTGGTCCCACAACGCACCGATCCAAAGTCCTGGCGGGTGTAATCCAATGGGTTGCAGTGCCCCTTGAAAGGCGACCGCATTCCACTGCACCAAACCCGTGCCCCAGGATAAACCTACCCCTAGAAGGACCGCTAACAATCCTCCTGGTAAGCCCCATTGCACCCGCCCGAAGTAAGTCAGCAAAATAACACCCAAGGGGATAAACCCAACCATAGGGTGGGCAAAGGTGCGAAACAGAAACCCAATGGCAATAAAGGTGAGTGCAATCCCTGACAAGGTGGAGAGCATGGCGGCACGAGGGGCAATCTGCCGCAGGCGATCGCCGATCCATGCACCCCCCAGTTCAATGAACCCAGATCCCAGACAGGCCACGAGTCCCGCTTTCCAGGCCAATTCTGCGGCGGCGTCCGGGGCTGCGCCCTGGGACAGAGCCGACAGCTTAACCGGGAGCATGACCAAGAAAATATAGGCAAACAAACTCACGGTATTGATGCCATAGGGCAATGCCGTGAAGTCGTCGCGGCCTTCCCGTTTGCCTTGCTGATAGGCTAGCCAGCTATAGTAGCCGTTTCCGACAATTAAACTTAGGGCGATAGCAGGCAGAACCCGACCAAAGAGCAAGTCTGGGGTAAACCCTAAAACCCCTTGACATAAACTGACAATTAACAAAATCTGGATGAGGTTATCTAAAGCAAGGCCGAAGAACCCATCGATATCTCGACGGACAAACCATCGTGGTGCGTTTGCAGCCCAAGACATTAATTCGTGCTCCTGAAGGGTTAATGGGGGCGAGTAGTTGTAGGAAGTATATCAATGTCCTATTGCTGCAAATGGACTGGCGATCGCCTTGATGATGGATTCAGCGATCGCCTCTTTGATTTGGTAGGCGGCTGTGGCAATGCCCCATTCAAAATCGGCTGGGAACTCATAGCTCATGGCAAGTTGCTTCATCCCAAACTGGATTGCACTCTATCAGCTTTTATAATCGCTCTTGGTTGAAACATCGGATGTGCGATCGCAGGCAACTGCATTAGAGACGCGATCGCAGCTAGAGGTAAGAGCGATCGCGCTATAATTCGGTGTGTGTCAGGTCTTGTTTCGGAGATTTTCGCAATGAGTTCCAGCATTCTCACCCTTGAAGAACTGGCTGACTATCTCAAACTTTCCCCAGAAGTGATTTTGAATCAAGCGAATCAAGGCAGGCTTCCTGGGCGTAAAATTGGGACACTTGGCGATTTCTGAAGGATGCGATTGATGATTGGCTCCGTACCCAAGATAGTCGTACAATTCTGCTTCAACAAGCGGGGGTTTTTGCAGATGACCCTGCTTTGGCGGAGATTCGTAAAGTTGTAGGCGATCGCTTAAGCGATGTTGAGGTTTTGCCCCTCGAAGTTTCTCTCAAAGGCGTTGAGGGAGAAAATCCGTGGACAGAATTTATTGGGATGTTTGAGGGAGATGCGGAGTTTGCTGAGACGGCTGCGCAATTGCGGGCGGAGCGGAACCTGGACGCGGATGATGAGGCATGAGCGTTTGGATTTTGGATACTGATCATTCTCCAGGACTTTGTTTAGAGGATTGGATGCAGGAGAGTTGAGCGATCGCCCAGCCCCAGAACCGTGATCGCAGACACACTGGCATTGGCAGCGGGATCTGGTGCGATCGCCTCCCCAAACCCCATATCCATCGAGATATTCGCGGAAAATTCGGTCGTTTGGATAAATTGTCAAACTAAGGTCTATGGAATCATAGGAATATGTTGGCTTAGGACACATGGCAAAACTAGGGTCAGAGACAGCAGCATTCAAGAAGTCAAGATGGAATGGAATTTTCTATGACTCAACAACCGCACATTCCTGATTCGGCGACCTCGAAGCGACTTTTGGACAATTTACGTCGATCGCGGTTGGAGTTGGCTGAAAGCAATTTGGAACTCGCTGAAATCAGTGCTTTGCTGGAAAACGATCTGAGGCAACAGCAGTTAAAAAGGGTTAGGGGTTCGCTCTAAAATAATACTGAACGGGTCTAAATAAGGCGATCGCCCAGTGATGCTTTTGCTTAAGGGGTGCGATCGCAGATGATCGCCCACCACTAGAAATGCGATCGTTCTGTCTGTGGCTAATGCGTTGGAGGGGCGATCCGTTTTAGGTTAGAACGCTAATGGTTCGCTTATAATCGTAACTGGGCGTCAGAAGGATGCAGGGCTGTTTCATTCTCATGAAGCTGTTGATATGGTAGGGAGTCAGCCCCAAACATCGTGAGTCTCCCCCATGTCTGCAATTGCTATTGTCGAAGCCTTCAGCGATCTGCCTGATAAA
>JBAVRC010000736.1:0-2017 GCA_049694615.1 Thermosynechococcaceae cyanobacterium
CCCTTGCACCGTTGCTACAGGCGATCGCAGTACATGCCATCGACCGAGCGCGGATTTATCGCTTTACCCGTTATCCGACGGATTTGTTATTTGGCTGGGAGAAATCTTCTCAGGCCATATCGCTTTCCCAGGTGTTGTCGCATTGTCACCGCGATTATACGTTTGCAATGATTTGGAGTGATGCTGGGGCTGCTTCGCACACCTACTATCAAGCAAACGTGGACGAAACGATTGCCTTTTTGGGTTATTTATGGCCCTGTGTGCGACAAGTCATTTGGCTAAACCCGTTACCCGCCGAGCGATGGTATCAATCTTCGGCCCAAGCGATCGCGGTTGCATTAGATGGGGATATGGTAGCGCTAGACAGAGATTGCTTTAAGAAAATTCTCAAGCGACCGCTAGAAAGAGCGAGGGCGATGCGATGAATATGCCTTCTCCTTCCACGACCCTATCGCCCGCAGAACATCGGATTCGGGATTTTACGCGCCAGTATGATGAACTGACCTTGAATTTGGCTTGTCATGCTGCATTCCCACTGACTTTAACCTCGGAACTGGTTTATTGTCTGCGCGAAACATTTTTGAGCGAATGTCCCTGGTACACCGGAGCCGATATTTTACTGTCTGGTCTATGCAAACCCATTGGATATGACCTGTATGAAATCGACAATTTGACTCGAAAAGGATTGTTAGATCAACTCATAAAACGTTTTGGCGAAGCACGTCTGGACGATTTGCAAAATTTTATGGCGACCTATATTGAACATCAGTTGCAGACGGTTGATCGCAAGGCACGGGTGCGAATGCTAGGAGATAAGCCCCATTGGACTGCTTTAGCTTGTCTAAGGCCCAATGAAGCTTTTCAGCGCATCCAAGCTGAACTGCAACAATGGGGAGAATTGGGCGATCCAAATGATCGTTTTCATTGGGCTGCACTGGTTGAAAGTCACGCTGATTTATTGGCTGATGCAGGGTTTCAACCCATTTTGTTGGAATGGTCCAAAAAGACAGCGAAAGGCGAGCCGATTAGCGATGAGGCAACGGTCATTATGGTGATGACCAAAGCCGGGTTTCCGAGCCTCAAAACCCTAGAAATTGAAGTCGAAACGATAGTCTTTGCAGATGACGAACAGCAAGCTATTTCCGATACCCTAAAACCCTTCACCTTCGAAACCATAACCATCGACAAAAGGGGCCAAGAAACAAGTCGATCGCCCCATACAGCCTATACCTTCACCGAAACCCTACCCGAAGGCATCAACCTAGAAATGGTCGCCATACCCAGTGGCGAATTCATGATGGGATCGCCCCAGACAGAACATGAGCAATTTGCTCGGGAAGGCCCGCAACGCAAGGTCACGGTCCAGCCGTTCTTTTTGGGCAAATACCCGATCACCCAAGCGCAATGGCGTATAGTGGCAGGACTACCCCAAGTAAAACGGCCTATCGACACCGACCCCTCACGCTTCAAAGGCAATCAACACCCGGTTGAGCAAGTTTCTTGGCTGGATGCTGAAGAATTTTGTTTGCGCTTGTCCCAGGCCACCGGACGGACCTATCGCCTCCCCAGCGAAGCGGAATGGGAATATGCCTGCCGTGCCGGAACCCAGACGCCTTTTTACTTTGGCGAAACCCTGACGGGCAACCTGGCAAACTACTATTCTGACGTGACCTATCAGCAAGAAAAAAAAGTTAAATCCCTGAGCCAAACAACCCCAGTAGGCAAATACCCACCCAATGCGTTTGGTCTTTACGATATGCATGGCAATGTCTGGGAATGGTGCCTAGATCACTGGCATAACAGTTACGAAGGCGCACCTGACAATGGCAGCGCATGGCTAACCACTAATGAGAATAATTCTCGATTACTGCGCGGCGGCTCTTGGAACAGCGATCCGGGGAGGTGCCGTTCCGCCTATCGCTTCAGCGATACCCCCGACGACCGCATCTTCGACGTCGGTTTTCGGGTTGTCTGCGAGGCTCCGAGGACTTTGTAACCCTTTTTCCCTCTTACACTT
>JBAVRC010000737.1:0-3862 GCA_049694615.1 Thermosynechococcaceae cyanobacterium
TGCGATGATGTTATTAATCTTCATTATTTGGGTGATTGAGATGACGACCATCCTTCCACAAGATGCTTCTCCACGCAAAGATTATGAATATGATTATGAAAAATTTACGCCAATAGCGGCCCATCTAAAATATCCAATGGCTGAATCTGTCCTCTTTGAGGATAACTCACTCACCAAAGGGGAATGGGCTAATGCAGTGATCACAACCTTGCTGCGAATTCGCTCTAATCAAGCGATGTATGATGTTGCAATTAATCATGATCGATATTCTACACTTAGATTTATATTGGATATTAGTTTTTTGGATTTTCTAGACAATCCTAAAAATTCTAATTTAATTAAAACGGTATATAAATTTCTGCTTTGGGTCTTAAATAAATCGAGTGACTCATCTAAGCAATCTCCAGAGAAAACTAAAAATGTTAGTAATGATATTGCCAATGTCATTATTGAAAATAATATCAAGAGACAAGTCGAGAGCATTGAAAACCAAGAAAATCGCCCTCGAAGAGTAGGTCCGTCGCTGACGTTTAAAAATTACAAGAATTTATTTCAGATCATTTATTTGCCTATCGTTGCCAATTACGTACAAGAAGATAGAAGCTTTGCGGCACAACGTGTTGCAGGCCCTAACCCCTTAGTGATTCAGCGCCTCGAAGGGTTTATGGAAAAATTTCCGATTACCGATGCGCAATATCAATCTGTAATGGGTTCAGGCAACTCTCTCCAAAAAGCGCTGGATGAAAAACGGTTATACATAACAGATTACCAGGTGCTCCAGGACATTAATCCTGGGACAGTCACAATCGGCAAAGAAATCATTCAAAAATATATCTATCACCCGATCGCATTATTTGCGGTTGAGCCAGGTGATTTTCCCAATCGGAGGCTCATTCCGGTCGCGATTCAGTGTTACCAAGACCCCTCCGCAGACAATCCCATTTTCATTGCACCGTCGATCAATGCATCTACGTCGGAACGATGGGCATGGCAAATGGCAAAATTGACGGTTCAAATCGCTGATGGTAACTATCACGAGTTTGTCTCTCACCTCGGTGGAACCCATCTCCGCCTGGAACCCATCGCCCTTTCTACCTATCGTAAACTACCTGTAGAGCACCCTCTAGGTGCTTTATTAAGACCACATTTTGAGGGCACCTTATTTATCAATGATTCTGCGGTCAGAGGACTGGTGAATCCGGGTGGAACGGTCGATAAAGTAGCGGCTGGAACCTTAGAATCTTCCTTATTACTGAGTGTCAAAGGGGCCAAGGACTATCCTTTTCCTTTTAACGAATCTTTCTTGCCCATGACGTTAGCGCGTCGCGGAGTGGATGATCCGAAATTACTGCCTGACTATCCCTATCGAGATGATGCGCTTTTGATTTGGACTGCGATTCACGATTGGGTCTCAAGCTACTTAAAGTTATTTTATGAAGATGATTCTGCCGTTCAAAACAATCCAGAGATTCAAAACTGGATCAAAGATATCACCGATCCAAAGGGTGGGCAGATGCCGGGAATTGGCGAAATCACCGATGAAGACCCTACACCTCGAATTAGGACTTTAGCCTATTTAATTGATGCGGTCACCTTAATTATTTTTACAGGCAGTGCGAACCATGCCGCTGTAAATTTTCCGCAGGCTGCGTATATGACTTATATGCCGAATATGCCTTTAGCGGGCTATCACGAAGCGCCTAAAACAACTGCTGGAATCAGTGAAGCTGATTATTTTGCATTACTTCCCTCCCTCAATCAGTCCGAAACTCAAATGAATATGACTCACCTTTTGGGTTCGGTTTACTACACCAAGCTTGGACGTTACGGGGATTCATATTTTACAGATAGCCGTGTCGTCAATCTTCTCAAAGAATTTCAAGAGAGGCTTGCCACTATTGAGTTGGAAATTAATGCTAGAAATGAAGTTCGTTTCACGCATTACGAAGCTCTGCTGCCTTCCAAAATTCCACAAAGTATTAATATATAGGGATTTTTAATTGATGGATTAGATTAACCCCCTCTAGGGATGTCAAGCAATAGGATGCCGTTGGAGATGATTCAAAATGGCTTCGTTGACCTGTGCAAATTTTTCTTGAACGAGGGCATGTCCGGCATCTAGCTCAATGAGGGTATATTCACCTTTCATATAGTCTTGTGTCATTTCGATGCCCGCCCGACCGATCGCAATATCTTGGTTGCCCCATAACAGGACCGTTGGCACCAACACATTCCCATAGGCGATCGGCAATTCTTTGTTCGCTCTGTACCAATTGATGGTCGCTTTACGACCCTCAAACGAATTAAACACGGTCAGATAATCGGCAATCTCGGCATCAGAGGAGGTTTTCCAAAGAGCGGGATGCTTGCCGCCTAGGACCAAGCCACTCAGCAGTTCGGGAATGATGGGGAGCTGGAATAACGTCATATACCAGCTTCGTTTTTTTTGATCCGCGTCTGTTTTTTTGGCCTGACGAAATGCAGCCATGTGCGGGATAGATAAAGCTGTCCAGCTCTGCACCCGCTCAGCGTATTGTTCAACCACTGTCCAGCCACATCCAGCCCCCCAGTCATGTCCGACCAGATGAAAGGTTTGAAACCCTAGCGTATTTGCCAGGGCTACCACATCCGAGGCAATGGCATCAATGCGATAATTTTCAATTCCCTTGGGTCTTGCCTCTGGACTATAGCCGCGCAAATCGGGTGCTAAGCAGCGATACCCTTGGGCGGCAAGCGATCGCATCGTGTCTTCCCACAAATGGGAGGTTTCCGGAAAACCATGCAGCAGTACAACGGGATCTCCCGGATTTTCAAGCCCACAGACCCGACACCGAAAGGTCATTTCATTCGCATTTAGGTTGCGAATTTCAACGGGATAGTCTTGACCTATCTTGCTTTCCATATGTTTTAGAGGTTGTCTGTTTCTACGACTCAAACGTGAGCTTAGACCATCGATCGCCGAACCTTTCCAACCACAATCAGAACATCCACCAGCATGTCTAAGGCAATATCCCGACCCGGACAAATCCGTCCGGCACTGCGATCGCCCACGGAATGAAACCCCATGTGATAGGGACAAAGATTGTCCCGTTGGGCATTAAATTCGTAGGCCGTAGACCCCCAAAACCCTTCATTCAACAGCCCTAGACTGATGGGAATCAGCACATTCGTCCCTTTCGGAAACGTTCGCTCCTTGCCAGCTACCGTTGCGGTAAAGGGTTCAGTCGCCACCCGATGGGTGGCACTCACAGGGGCAAACAGGCGAGCACACTCTAGCAAATAACGTCGTACTGCCTCTCGGTCCTCCAAATCGAGGGCATCCCAATGCTGGGTCGGATCGATCGCAGCCGTTGTTCGCCCTTGATAGGCTGGGAGCGCTTGGTTGCCCATGGCGGTATAACCCAAATGCAAGGGGCCTTGTAAGGCAGCAATACTCATAATGGCAATCATCAGCTTGGCCAGTTCGCGCCGCGTCATGCTGTTCTCGGTGGAATGATCGGGTTGAAAGTTGGCGAGAACGGGCGAATTTTCATAAAGGGTTGCGGCCTGCTCAATGAGATCGCCTAGATTTTTGTGCCCTTTGAGATTCAAACGCTGAAACAATCGACCCAGTCCCGCGACGTAGTGCGCTGGCCCTTTGCGGGTGTAGTGCAAGTCCGTCAGAAACCCGATGGTTGCTTTGTCGTCCGGGTCTAACCCAAACAGAACATAGTGCAAATACCGCACCAGAAACCCCATCCAACCCCGCTGATCGTCGGTAAAAAACGGATCGCCTGCACCATGGGGCATCTCTTTATAATCTGCACCTAATTGATTCAGCAGTCGCTCAGCCGTTGCATCCCGCTGACGTGCCGTTGCCGCC
>JBAVRC010000738.1:0-2387 GCA_049694615.1 Thermosynechococcaceae cyanobacterium
ATTGTGGGACCGAGCGGTTCTGGCAAAAGCACGCTGCTAGAGATTTTATCTGGTCTTGCGACCCCAACGTCGGGAGAGATGTATTGGCGACGCCAAGAACTCAACCCAGGGCTGTTGCAACAACTGGCAGGTCTCGTCTTCCAGTTTCCAGAGCGCCACTTTTGCGGCGGGTCAATTTTAGAAGAATTGCGCTTGGGCCATCCTGAGCTATCGACGGATCAAGTCTACCAGGCTTTGCAAGAGGTTGGTCTCGAACAGTTGTCGTTATACACGTCGCCCCAATCCCTCAGCGGCGGGCAGCAACGGCGGCTCTCCTTAGCCGTGCAACTGATTCGTCAACCCCATCTGCTGTTGCTGGACGAGCCAACAGCTGGATTGGATTGGTCCATGCGTCGTCAATTGGTCCATGTGTTGCAGAAACTCAAACAGCACTGGAGCTTGTTAGCAGTCACCCATGAACCAGCAGAACTGTTAGCCATTGCAGATCGGTGTTGGCTGATTGAAAACGGCCAGATGGAGCCAACCACGCCCCAGGAATTAAACCAACGTTTAAGAGTCCATGCCCTTGACCCCTTCCACCATGAACCCTAATGCCACAGTACCCAGTCTGATGTTGCCAGACTTTAGAGATCGCTGGGCTGAAACCCTTGGCTGGTGCCCAACCCTTTTGCAACAAACCCAGTTTCAAGCTTTATTAACCCAACTCTGCCAACTCAACCAATCGGTTAATTTAACCCGGATTACAGACCCCGCCGACTTTTGGGAAAAACACCTTTGGGATTCGCTCTGGGGTGTTCAGCCTTGGCTCAGCCCGGAATCGGATCCCTTAGCGGCCTTAGCAGGGACTGATCGCCTCCAGAAGGTCATCGATATCGGCACAGGGGGCGGTTTCCCCGGCTGTCCGGTGGCGATCGCCCAACCCCAGTGGCAAGTCACCTTGCTGGATGCAACCCGCAAAAAAGTGACCTGTCTCGAACAGCTTTGCCAAGCGCTGCCGTTGCCCAATGTCCATCCCTACTGCGATCGCGCAGAAAACTTGGGGCAAAACCCTGCCTATCGGGCCAGCTTCGATGTCGCCTTAATTCGGGCTGTGGGGCCGGTTGCTA
Source organism: Thermosynechococcaceae cyanobacterium (assembly GCA_049694615.1). Classification (GTDB taxonomy): domain Bacteria; phylum Cyanobacteriota; class Cyanobacteriia; order Thermosynechococcales; family Thermosynechococcaceae; genus JAAURS01. Next base: position 1,107 of record JBAVRC010000738.1, read on the forward strand.
GTTGTGCTGAGTATGCCATACCCTTTCTCAAGGTTGGAGGTACTGCGGTTTTGTACCGAGGTCATTGGACCATGGAAGAAGAACAAAGTCTGCAACGGGCGTTATTGCAGTTAGGGAGCGAGCACATTGCCATTCGGACCTCACAGACCCCATTGACCCAGAGCCTGCGTCATTGTGTTTACTTGCGAAAGATCGCACCGACGCCACCAGAGTTTCCCCGTCGGGTGGGGCTCCCCGCCCGCAAACCCTTAGGAGGCTAAAGGATCCCAATTTTGGCATTGAGTGGATGAACTATACTGAAATTTAGGCTTACTGGGGAATTTTGCCATGCTTCGTCTTGATGCCAATCCGCCCCCTGTCCACGAGGATGCACCTGACGCGATCAAGCGGCTTCCCACCAACCTCTACAGCGATGAGCCGCCCTTGGAAACTGACTTTCACCGCAATCAAATCGACTTATTAATTCGCCTGCTGCACTATTGGTGGCGAGATCGTTCAGATTTTTACATCTCCGGCAATCTAACGGTCTACTACAACGAACAACAGCTTAAAAATCGCGACTTCCGGGGAACGGATGTGTTTGTGGTATTGGGCACTGAGAAACGCGATCGCCGCAGTTGGACCCTCTGGGAAGAAGGGGGCAAATATCCCAATGTGGTGATTGAGCTACTCTCGGATTCCACCGCAACGATAGACCGGGGTCCCAAGAAAGACCTCTATCAGGATGTGTGGCGCGTACCAGAGTATTACTGGTTTCATCCAGAAACCATGGAATTTGCGGGGTTTCGCTTGATGGGTGGCATTTATGCTGCAATCGCACCGACGAAGCTTGGCAGATTGCCCTGTGAGCAGTTGGGTCTAGAACTCGGTATTCATGGCCAGCAGTTGCGTTGGTTCACCGCAGAGGGCGATTTAATTCCCTTACCGGAAGAAGCCGAACGACAACGGGCAGACCAAGCGCAGCAACGAGCTGAACAGGAACGACAAGCCAAGGAGCGGTTAGAAGCCTATTTGCGATCGCGAGGGATCGACCCCAATCAGCTCCCTAACTCGTGTTAGAGGCGTAGTTGGAATGGTTGTTGTTGGGCAGCGTACCTAAGTAACCTTAAGCTCGTAGTTTGGGAATAGATGGGGAGGCGCGATCATTCAGAGTTAGAACCTGTTTGAAAAGTTAGCAGACAGCCTACCCAGCTTGGATTTTAGGCTCTAATCGACGAACCATCAAATGCACCATAGCTGCAAAGAGCATCGTTTCACTAGTCGTAGATAAAAATTCATAAT
>JBAVRC010000739.1:0-1904 GCA_049694615.1 Thermosynechococcaceae cyanobacterium
CTTGCAACAGAAAAATCCAATTTGGTTTTCTCAGCATCTGACGGTGACATTTTTTGTTTTGTGGGTGAAGTATGAATTACATAATATGGTTTGCCGTTATCATCGCATTCGTCGGGTTTCGTAGGAGCCGTTGGTGAGACCTTCTGACTGCCATGGGATTCATCAAAAGGAACAGATAAGATCCGCTTTTTGCTTTTCAAGGAGGCTTCGCGTTCCGTATAGGAAGTCGATTCGTCAACAGACATTGCTCCGGCTGCTGCTGCAACAGATGAAAGCGCTTTTCGTTTCGAAGAATGGAGTGGCTGAAAAGATTCACCTATAAATTCGACCAGAAACTTGACAAACAATGTGTAACCGAAATCCTTCTGAAAATTCATGAGACGAACTTGTACTGCCAATTCATTATTGAAGAAGCTCGTAAGCGCTGCTTTGCGGTAATGCCAATAGACAGGAGCCAAATTCTTTTGAGTATTCTTTGTAAGTTGAGAAAGAGCATCTTGTATGGCTGTGTTATTTTCAAAAAAATAAAAGCAAACCAACTCGAAGACGATTATACAACTCAAATACTGGAGGCTGCGGACTCCAGCCTGATTACTTGAATTCAAGAGATTCTGAATAAATCCACGGAAATATCTCACATTGTTGATTGAATTGACGGAGACTTGAACATTAAAAATATTCTGTAATGTTGACAAAGGTGAGCAAACAATCATACAATAATTCAACTATCCTGCAATAGAACTTACCTTATTTGTTGCAACTCCAAAAAATAATCCTCCGAGAGCTCGAAATGATGACCCAAAATACACAGAATCCATGCAAGCTTTAAGAAATGGAGTAACATCTTCTGGTTCCTTCACCTCCTTACTATCCATGACAATCGCCATCAATGCAACAAGAACAAAGAATGCTTTTACTTCGGCCATTTTATCGACAATGTCCATCTGATATGGATTGCTGGAATCGACGAATCTCTTGCTGATCATAATCCGAAATGCTTCTTTTTCAAGCTCGCTGACAGAACACGCAATTCTTTCGATCACGGCAACATCGATTTCAACATTAAAATAACCCTCTTCATCAACATATCGAGTAGAACAAAAATATGCTGCAAATTAATGAGCATGAAGATGTGTGTCAGTGAGATAATACTTAAATCTGCAACCAAAAATGCAATTTAATTACACTCACTCTTAACATGCTGCAGATATCTTGTGATACCATAAAACTCTACATTCAAAATGCAAAATAGATTGAAGATCGCAAAATTCATTTCCGCCATTTGCTGTAATGCATTTCTAATGAAACCATTATCCTGCAACACTGCCTGTTCTAAGCGGTTGAGCACTTCTTCATCATTACCAAAAAACTTCGAACACACTTCATTACTAAATGCAACTATGGCTTCATTTTCTATCAGTTCAAAACCTTTTTTGACAACAGCAGCAGCGGCGCTCCCGTAACTTTCAAGAGTCTTCTGATAACTGTTAGCTACCACGTTATTCCGCTCCTCAGTTCGAGTTACCCCCACCACTTCGATCTCTTCTTCTTCGGATGATTCCATGCAGTAATCGATCAATTTAAGCTTCGACATGCTGATGTTGTTCTTATCTTTGTTCTATTCAATGGAAAATATATCGACTGTTGAACGGATGTCATGGAAGTCTTCTTCAATTGTTGACAATTACATTTACCTGTTACTATTATTGATATTCAATTCTCCTATAAATCTATACTTATTTGGTATTCCAGTATAGTTCCTGACTAATTTTAAAGTATTGTATTTTCCTATTGACACTTTCTTTACTCCCACTCTTCATCGATAATATTTCTATTCATATACATTACCAAAAATAACCAAAAGCGCCCGGAGCCGCCCGGAGCCGCCCGGAGCCGCCCGGAGC
>JBAVRC010000740.1:0-4642 GCA_049694615.1 Thermosynechococcaceae cyanobacterium
CCAGGTCACGGGCTACTGCCCCCACCGTTCCTAATTTCTGGGATGGTTTGATCCGTTCATGGTCCAAGGTCATGCGTCCTGCGGCTTGGGCTTCGGCCAATTGCTGAATACGGGCTGTTGTGACGAAGTAATCGTCAGGGTAAAGGTCCATCTGGCAGAATTGGGCAAATGCCAAGGCCCCATCCCCCACCAACAACACATGGTCGCCCTGCTCCAGCACCCGACGCGCTAAAGCAATCGGATTTTTAATCTGTTTAATGCAAGCCACCGCTCCGGCCCGGAGATCGCGTCCATCCATCAGAGCCGCGTCCATTTCCACCTTGCCCTCGGCATTCAGCACGGACCCCCGGCCCGCGTTATAAAGCCAATCATCTTCTAGCAGCGTCACACAATACTCCACCACATCCAAGGCGCTATCCCCTTGTTCTAATCGTTGACGACCCTGTTCCAAAATGGCGGTTATGCTTTGGGTAAATTCGTCTTCGCTGGCTTCGTGTTTGAGATCTTCTAGGGCACCTGCACCGCCGTGAATCATAAGAGAATACGTGTTGGACATGGGTTAAAAATGACTTGCGGTGTGGTGGTTAAGCGAGATTTTCATCCCGAGGGGCGACATCAACGCCATCAGGAATCAGTTCTTCCAATATCCTAAAGCGGATATGGTTAATGGCTAAATCTCCCAGAGAAAGAGTCTCGGGTCGGTCATCTGCCGTCATTTTGGTAAACGGAATTCCTTTACCAATTTCCGTGTGATACCAGGCCAACCCCATGAAAAAACGTTCAGGATAGGGGCCGCGCTCGATCATATCGTCAGCATTGGATTCCATGGGCAACCAGCCGATACCGGGCACATAAAACTCCAACCAAACATGGTTGAAATCTGGTTCTAGGGGTAGATGGCGGTATTCAGGATGTTGGGGGCATTTATAGCGCCCAATGGTGCGACAGGCAATGCCATTGAGACGGGCTAAGGCCAGTAAAACCCCCACATATTCGCCGCAGGATCCCACCCCACGCTCTAGGGCCACATCGGGGGTATCAATTTTGGGCTGGATGCCATAGGACAGGCGATCATAAACATAATTGCGAATTTTGAGCATTTTCCGCAGCACATTGGTTTCTGTCCCCGCAGCCGCCTTGGCTGCCGAGCAAACGGTGGCTGTATCCATTGCCAAGTCGTCATCATCCACTAAATAGCGTTGCTGCAATTCGGGGGGGAGGGGAAGGTTGTCGGCCACATCGGCAGGGGTTAGCGCATATTTAAGGCTGTACATTTCGATAATGGCCTTCCAGCCCAAAAGTCCCCCTTGAAAGGGCTGGATTTGATTGAAATGGAAGACGGCAACCTTCTGCCCATCTTGTTCTTCAATCGTAAAGGGATGACCAATAGGTTCGATGTGGCGGACGCGCTGTCGCAGCGTATCGGAGGGCAAGGCAATCCGCCAGTGAACGTTGTGGAGGGTGATCGCATCAAGGGGGAGCAGTTCTTCCACATAGGACAGTTCTACTAAATACCCGTTGGAGAGCGTGTAGTGGGCCGTCGGATTGGTGTGAATATGCAGCGGATGGATGAAGGTGCGATCGCGAAAGGTTAACTGATAGGGAGATTCCGCATTGGGATCGTCCCGGATATAAGGTTCTTCATCGGCATAGGCCACATAGCAAATGGGTGCTTGTGCCTCGTCGGGAGCATAAAAGGCAATGCCTGTCGGCGAACCAAAGGGGGTGAGCGCACTCAATCGAATCGCGCCGGTATCGGGATCTAGACAATACACCGTTTGCTCAGCGCGATCGCACACCCACAGCGCACCGTCAACCGCCACCATCGTTTCTGGCCCAACACCGGGCTGAGGCAACCGTCCCAGAGACTTGCCTGTACTTCGTTCAAACCGATGAATATAGCCAGATTTCTGGCAACTCACATAAACGATCGAGTCCCAAACTGCCACCCCAGCGACCGGATAGGGAAGTCGCGTAAAGCCCGTTGGCATTAAGGTTTGGCGATCGCACCCAAACACCTCCTGCCCCTTTGCAAACCAGAGCGTATCCTGCCAAAGGGCTAACCCCGTTACGCCAACCCAATCTGAAACCTGATGGGGATTCAGAATAATCGTGTTGTTGGTATTGGGATCTACGGAAATCAAATAGCCCCGAACAGCATCCACAGCCAGCAAACCGTTGTCATCTGCGGCAAGCCCTGACAGGGCATAAACCCCGATCGGTCGAATTGTAAACTGCGACAATCGCGAACTCGGAAACTCCCATTCAGGCTTCGACATACATGAACGACTCACCACGTCTACCCAAACAACACTTTTGCTCTCAAGGTCAACGCAGGTTTGCCTCGACACGCTGATCAGTGGACTTTACCACGAACTTAGACCAAAGGGAAAACCCATGCTGTTGATGTTTTTGTTGTCTGCGATGCAGCGAATTAATCTCATTAATGCATTGGATTCCAGCCAAAGATCTATGATCAAAATCTAGGTAATATAATAAGCAGATTGAAGCCTCGACTTCAGCCAGCCCAAAGTTGCGAGCCACCCGTCAATGAAAGTTGTTTATGACCCAGACAAGGATATCTTGCAAATTACTTTCATTGACGCCACGATTGAGGAAACTGCTCAAATCGCCCCAGGATTTGTGCTGGATTACGACGAAGATGGCAATGTGATTGGCCTAGAACTCAAAAAAGCATCAACAAAAATGGATAGCCCCTATGCCATTTCCTATTGGGTGGGTGAAGCAAATATGGATAAGCCACAACTCAATGGCAAGGATTAGGAACTAACACCCATTATGCTGTCTCAATCGTTGTTCCAGGACTCTTTCCCGGCTAGATCGATCACGTGGTCTCTTAAAAAGTAATCGTTCGCTTCTAAGAGTCGCTCCACATTTTGCCATTCGCGATCGCTAAAATACTTGCTCAGTTCATAAATACGTTGATGCCGACCCACTGAGCCACGTGCAATTAAAGCACGAACCTCATCTTGAATATCAGCGATGGAATATTGATGAAGAGTAGGCATGATCATGTCCCCGCAAAAGAATTAGAATAGCCAGAGTAAGAAAAACCTACGTCTTTTGAGCAAAACGTATTGAAAAAAATAATCTTAACCATAGAAATAGACAAACGTTGGCAAACGCCAGATATTTTGCTCTTACTCAGCCTGCGTGGCGATCAATTGAATACCGATAGGGGTTGCCCCAACTCAAGCCAACACTGTCCTGGACACAACAGTATTGTACGATACTTATCCGGCAGGGTATAAGGCAAAAGTCACAAGTTCATGACGTTTCGGATGGGTCTCGTCGATCTTGAGCTTGGGTGATCAAATTGGAGCAATAGTCGGTCAATGACTGCAAATCGCTATGATAAAGCCCTTAAATGATGTAAATGTATCAATGGCCTTCAGCCCATGCAATTCTGTTCAATATTGAGTAAACCATGACTGATTCAGTGCGAATTTTGATGTGCGCCCCGCATCATTACGATGTCGATTACGTGATTAATCCGTGGATGGAAGGGAATATTCATCGCTCATCGCGGGATCAGGCCCAAATTCAATGGAATAAGCTTTACAACGTATTGAAAACCCATGCAACCGTGGATTTGGTTGAACCACAGCCGGGATGGCCGGATATGGTGTTTACAGCCAATGCCGGATTGGTATTGGGCGATACGGTTGTTCTCAGCCGCTTTTTCCATCCTGAGCGACAGGGAGAAGAACCTTATTTTCAGCAGTGGTTTGAAGAACAGGGCTATAAGGTCCATACATTGCCTAAAAGCTTGCCTTTTGAGGGGGCCGGGGATGCACTTCTGGATCGAGCTGGACGATGGTTATGGGCTGGGTATGGATTTCGTTCCGAACTGGATGCCCATCCCTACTTAGCGCAGTGGCTCGATGTAGAGGTGTTGTCCCTACGATTGGTTGATCGGCGGTTTTATCACCTGGATACCTGCTTTTGTCCCCTCGCGGATGGATATTTGTTGTACTATCCGTCGGCCTTCGATACCTATTCCAATCGACTGATCGAGCTGCGCGTGCCTCCTGAGAAGCGGATTGCCATTAATGAAGTGGATGCGATTAATTTTGCCTGTAATGCGGTGAATATCGATTCCCTGCGGGACGGCAAAGCCGAACGCGTTGTGGTGCTGAACAAAGCCAGCGATGAGTTGCAGCAAATCTTGGGCGATCGCGGTTTTACGGTGGTAGAAACACCGCTGACCGAATTTCTAAAAGCGGGCGGGGCGGCCAAGTGTTTAACCCTGCGGGTAACGGAACCGCGTCAAGTCTCTCCCCATGCATCGGCCATTCAAAGTCGGGTGGTTCACCTCGAAGGCCATTTGTTAGACTCCGGTCTGATCAATCGGGCCTTGGATACCATCGTGGCAGGCGGCGGTAGCTTTCAAGTCCTCAACTTTAACCTTGGCGAGCAGCGCCATGATGTTTCGGTGGCAGACGTGAAGGTCTCAGCACCGGATGCTGCTGTGATGGCTGACATCATGGGGCAATTAATCGACTTGGGCGCAGTCAGTGCGACGGAGGAGGTTGCGGCAGCGCAGCTAGAAGCCGTGGTTCAGTCTGGGGTGGCCCCTGACGATTTTTATGTGACGACGATCTACCCCACAGAAGTGTTG
>JBAVRC010000741.1:0-6980 GCA_049694615.1 Thermosynechococcaceae cyanobacterium
TCGGTAATGTCACCATAATTCTGACCCTGCGGTGCAGGGGTGGTGTGCCGAATAACTCTTCTGTTTGTTCTTGCAACAGGCGATCGCCCTCAAAAAAATCCTCAGTTGCCGGACGCTGGGGTAGGTGCTCTTGCGGCATTTGACAGACCGCGCTCAAAGTGGCAATGACTGCATCTAAATTGGGGAGGACACGAGACTCGATGCGCCCCAAAGACGACAGCCCCCAGGGCATCAAAGCGGCCTGTAGCATTCGCAGATCGTGATGGCGTAAGGCCAGATAGTAAGCGAGATTGAGACTACTTTTAAGAAAGGCTTGTCGATGGATCTGCGATCGCCATTGGCGAAAGATGTCTTGACCTTCTTGAACCACCGAGCGACGCAGATCTTGCAGTGTGCTGAGCAAAGAGCTTGGAGATGAAGCCAAAAACGAAATATTTTCAAAATTCTCATCCTGTCCGACCTTCATTTTAGACATGAGGGTACTCCAGCAGGTTTCAGGCTTATTCTTATCTTATCCCGTTTCGGAAGCCGGATTTTTGCCATCCGAGAACTGGGAATTAAGAGGAACCTAGTATGAATCCCACCATTACACTCAGACTGGCGTTAGCCTTAGCCATCGGGCTGATTATTGGGATGGAGCGTGGTTGGGCTAGTCGAGACAGCCACAAAGGTTTGCGGATTGCAGGCATTCGAAGTTTTGGATTTGTAGGATTATTTGGCGGAATAGCGGCAGTCTTGGCAGAGCAATTCGGTGCGGTTGTAATCGCAGTTTCTTTTTTAGGGCTTGCCCTGATGGTGGGGCTATCCTACGGTCTGACCGTTCAGAAATCGCAAGATTTTGGCATTACCACCGAACTTACGCTGATGATGACCTTCCTGCTAGGGGTCATGGTTGGGAAGGATTTTGCCGCTGAGGCGGTGGCGGTGGCAGTCGTAATGGCAGCATTACTGGGGTTTAAGAAAGAGCTACATCGATCTTTAGCCTTCCTCGATCGGCAAGAATTACTGGCAACGCTTCAACTGCTCATTATTGCGGTCGTGGTGCTGCCCCTCCTCCCCGATCGCAATCTTGGGCCTTGGGATGCCTTAAACCCCCGCTCCATCGGTCTGCTAGTGCTATTGATTGCGGGAACCTCTTACGTGGGCTACTTCGCCATGCGTTTGTTGGGTGCCCGCGTGGGTCTCCTTGCAACGGCCACGATTGGAGCCTTAGTTTCGTCCACAGCCGTGACGGTTTCTTTTGGACGGATGGCGCGACGCAGTCTGGGAAGCGTTGCAATCTTGGGAGCAGGAATTTCTTTGGCTGCCGGAACGATGGCAGTCCGAATTTTAGCGGAAGTTTCGCTTGTTAATCCAGCTCTGCTGCCAACCTTGACTCCACCCATAGCAGTTTTGGCGATGGTGCCATTGATTGCAGCGGGGGCGATCGCTTTGCGCAAAGAGTCCGAATTGCAAACTCCATCAACCCCATCCACCTCCGATGTAGAACTCAAAAATCCCATCGACCTGGGATCTGCACTCGGTTACGGTGCGGTTCTTGCCGTGCTATTTGTGTCGATTCGCGCGGTGGAGGCATGGTTTGGTAAGTCAGGAATCTATATTCTTTCTGCCTTATCCGGCATCACCGATGTGGATGCAGTCAGTCTTTCTTTAGCTCAGTCGGCAAAGGTCGATTTACCCTTGTCGGTTGCAACAGCAGGTATTCTGATTGCAGCCATGGTGAATACCCTGGTCAAAGCCATTCTCGCCACGGTCATTGGCGGCTGGAAACTCGCGCGTTGGTGTGCCTCGATTTTATTAGCTGCGCTGGTTCTGAGTCTAGCGATCGCTTTTTTTACAAGTTTTTAGTGGCCTAACTTTAGTAAAAGTGAGCCGTGTCGCTCTCTTCCTACCGCAAATAGAAGCAAAAAGTAGGTATAGACCTAGTAGTTTTTCAAAACTAAATTGACCTTTATAGATCATATTCATTGCCTCATGAACCTAGATCGTTTTTCGCGCAGTATTAACCGATCCAAATCCGAGTTCTGGATTTGTTCGCTGCTTTATAAAACGGGGATCCTGTTCAATCAGATTGTTCAGATATTGGACCTGTCTCAATCTTTCCTCAATGCGGACGCTCATCCGCATTGAGGAAAGATTGAGAATCTTGATGGGGCTTTAGGGATAAAAACGGCCAAGTCAGGCCGCGTTGCGCTAGATTAAATGACAAGAATACTGTGTTGATAGGGAAATTGACTGTTATGGATGTCAAATTGGTCATTGTTGGGTTGACTGTTTTGTTTACGGTGTCCTGCCTCTTTTTCGGCACCAGGAATGGGTTTTACGACACGGACAATTATCATGGCAATGGGTCTGCCCATTAGAGGGCGGCGTTGATGACTGCATCGCAACCCCCATCAGAAGCCGACTCGACTGCGTTGGATGCAGAAGTCTGTCAATCCGACCGTCTGCAAACCTGTGTAGAATCCTTAGGGCTGAGGGCTATTGAGCGCCATGTGTTTTTATGCGCCGATCAAACCCACGCCCTTTGCTGCGACAAGGATGTGGGTTTAGCCTCCTGGACTTATCTCAAAAAGCGCCTCAAAGAACTCAAGCTTGATCGCGTGACGGCGGATCGGCCCACTTGTATCTATCGAACCAAGGCCAATTGCCTGCGTGTATGCCAGCAGGGACCCATTATGGTGGTTTATCCCGATGGGGTTTGGTATCGTTCGGTGACGCCAGAGGTGCTAGAAACCATTATTCAAGACCACTTAATTGGCAACCGCGTGGTCACAGACTATGCGTTTGCGATGCCATGAATCAAGGAAATGTTGGAGCATCATTTTCGGCGTATTGCCTAGAGTTATTAACACTAATGGGATAAATAACTCCTTTCCGCAACCCATCCCATATTTATCAAGGATTGCGATCAACTGTATGGATTAGATCGTATCTTTAGATACAGTGTAAATGTTGTCAAGGCGCTATAAAGCCACTATACTTTATTGATTTACCCTCGAAGCATTAATTTTCATCCCCCAACTTAAACTACAAACTTCATTCATGAGAACTTCTAGGGTTCCGGCTATGGTGAGTCAGCACATAGCGACTGGTCCGAGAGAAGTCAATTTGCCCTATGCGGTTCAAGTGTGAGCGTCTGGGCAAATCGCACGGCGGGATAAAAGCCCGGGAGAGCTGTTCAGCAGGTGTTGCTGAGCTCCCGGGCTTTTGAATGAGAATAACGTTCTCCAATTTTTTTATAGAGACCTTAAGATGATTGTGACCCATCCTCAGCCTTTGCCCATGCGAGACCTTACTGTTGACCCCATCCGTTCCAACGAGATCAGCGTCGATCTCAGACCGAAATTGGACGTACAGAAAGTCAGTAAGTCCTATGGTCAAAAAGGGCAGTCGTTAACCGTACTCGACGCGATTAGCTTCCAAGTGTTGCCCAGGGAATTTACCTGTTTGGTGGGATCGTCGGGTTGCGGTAAGTCAACCTTGCTCAATATTATTGCAGGATTGTTACCGCCCACCTCTGGAAATATTTTGGTCGATGGGCAATACGTCACGGGACGTCCCGGCTCGGATCGCGGCATGGTCTTTCAAGGCTATACGCTCTATCCCTGGCTAACAGTGGAACAAAATGTGGCCTTTGGTCTGAATCTGCAAAAAATGCCCAAGGGACTTCAGCGCGATCGCGTGGGGTATTTTCTGGAGGTGGTAGGGCTGCAAAATTTTGCCAAAGCCTATCCCAAACAACTGTCCGGCGGCATGAAACAACGGGTGGCGATCGCCCGTGCCTTGGCCAATGAACCAGCTATATTGCTCATGGACGAACCCTTTGGGGCACTGGATGCCCAAACCAAGGAGCAAATGCAGCAGTTTCTGCTCGAACTGTGGGAGCAAACCCATGTCACCATCTTGATGATTACCCATGATGTGGAAGAGGCCATTTACCTGTCCCAACGGGTTTATGTCATGAGTGCCCATCCTGGTCGACTGCACTCCGAAATTCCCATTGTCCTGCCGGAACATCGAGATCTGGATATCAAGCTTTCGCCGGAGTTTGTCGAGATCAAGCGTCAGGTTCTCCATGCGTTGCGCGATCGCCCAACCGTTGCATAATGTTCATTCTTCGTTCTTGGATCCATTCATCTATGCGTATTTTGTCTTCCCCCTTTCGTTGGCTGGTGTTAGTTTTCGTTTCCCTGTGTCTGACCCTTGCCTGTTCGCAGCAACCCAGTGTCAATGCCCCGCAATCAGCCCCCTTAGTCTCGGCCACCAATAATTGGGTGGGGTATGCAGGGCATCACGTTGCTGTGGGCAAAGGCTTTTTTAAGGAAGCCGGATTGAATGTTGAAGATCTCTTTTTCCAAAGTGCTGGGGAGGAAATCACCGCCTTTTTAGCTAACAAAATCGACCTAGGCTGGTTTACTTCTGGCGATGCCATTCAAATGATGGCCAAGGACCCGGCCATGAAAATTATCTATTTAGTGGACTACTCCAACGGTTCCGACGGGATTCTGGGACGCAATATCAAATCGCCACAGGATGCTAAGGGTAAAACTATTGCCCGCGAAAATATTTTGTTTGAAAAGGTGTTGTTGCAAGCCTATCTCCAAAAAGGAGGCTTGACGGAAAAAGATACCACAATCAAGGATCTGGCCGCAGCGGATGCCGCAACTGCTTTTGCGTCGAAGCAAGTGGATATGGCGGTTACCTATGAACCCTATTTAACCAAAGCGGCCAAACAAGGGGGTGGTGAGGTCATTTTCAGTACCAAGGACACCAACTTGATTGCTGATGTCGTGGTGGCGCGAGAGTCCCTGATCAAAGAACGGAAAACGGATTTGCAAGCCTACTTTAAGGCGGTGGATAAGGCCGTCAAACTCGTCAACGCGAGCGACCCGGAAGCGCTCAAAATTGCGGGCACTAAGCTGGGAATCTCCGGGGATGAGGTGAAGGAACAATTGCTTGGTGCGAAATTGTTCGATGTGGAGGGTAATAAAACCATTGGGTTTAATCTGAGCCATCCCAACAGTCTGATCGGCAACCTTGAACTGACCGCCAAGGCGGCGGCTGAGTTCAAAATGGTCCCTCAACCCCTCAAGGTTGAAACCCTGTATGACGATTCGATTATCAAGTCGCTGTAAGATGAACGCCTCGAAATCAGTCTGCGATCGCTGGTTTTCAACCCAACGCATTCAAGACGATCTGTACTTGATTACGGAGCCGCACTATTACTGGTACAACCGGGCTAATCTGTGGTTGATCAAGGGGCGCGATCGCGATCTCCTGATCGACACCGGATTAGGGGTTTCCAGCCTACGACAATACATGGCCGAACTCATCGACAAACCGCTGCTGGCGATCGCCTCCCATATCCACTTTGACCATTCCGGGGAATGCACGAGTTTGAGGAGCGGGCTATCCATGGGGCGGAGGCAGAGGCGCTGCGGCAGGGCGACAACTACGAGGCACTTTGTACCCCAGAACAGGGTTGGGTGCTGGACGAGCATTTTGAGCAGTTGCCCCACGCTGGCTTTACGGTGGAGGGCTATGGGTTGCGGGCAGCGGAACCGACCCAGATCCTGCAGGAGGGGGATGTGCTGGATCTGGGCGATCGCGCCCTAGAGATTTTGCATTTGCCGGGACATTCGCCGGGATGTATTGCGTTGTATGAGAGGCGATCGCAGGCTCTCTTTTCCGGGGATGTGATTTACGATGGCGAATTGCTCGATGAGTTGCATTGCAGCGATATCCCGACCTATGTCCAAACCTATGAACGGTTGCAAACCTTGCCCGTGGAGACGGTTTATCCCGGCCATTATCGGGGGTTCGGTCGCGATCGTTATGATGAAATTATTGCGGAGTATCTCGCTCGGCGGCGCAGGCCGGGATGTCCCAGTGATGGGAAGAGCACTCTGTCTAAGACTATGAACCGCCCACCACATTAATGGTTCGATAACTCACCTTATCGTTGTAACCTTGCCCAAACAAAGCCCGCTCCTAGCCCTTGGACTCTAGCCATCTTGATCCACAACAAAGTCATATGTTCTAGATGTAAACTCATGGCAAGATTACCCGTATCAATCGGTTCCCATCCCAGCTGTTGACAGAGATCTGCAACCACTCCTTTCGCATCAGAATCGTCTCCCGCAATTAACATGGCGGGTTTGAGATCTCCATAACCGGGATAGTCGCTATCTTCAAAGTTTTCGTAGCCATAAATGGTAAAGGCTTTGACAATGTCAGTATCAGGAATAAGTTGTTGAAGGGTTTCACTACCAGAAGTCTGACTGTCCAATGCGTGGGTCAGATTTGCACCGACTGGATTGGTACAGTCCACTAAAACCTTCCCATTCAAAGCTGCTTTAAGTGGAGTAATGGCAGATTCAATCGCTGTAAATGGTGTGACGAGAAACACGACATCCGCTGACTCAATGGCTTCTAAGGGGAGCTGAACCAATAGATCTGGATTTCGATCTAGGGCAGATTGAACCGTCTGCGACTGCGGATCGCGGGCGGCAATCATCACCTGATGACCTAGTTTTTGTAAGCGATCAGCTAAAGGCGCACCGACATTACCAATACCGATAAAAGAAATTTTCATTTTATAAATATTTCCAAAAATATTTTTTCATGGTTAACTGTGCCAATTCAAATCTGAAGTGCAACAGGCGCTGATCGTTGGGAATAAAATACTTCGTAAGGGGTTCGATAGTCAAGAGATTTTCTGGGTCTGTGATTGATCATCTTCAATCTGGTATTGAAGATGATGGAAATACAAAAAAGATAGCGACTGCGACTCCGCAAAGGGCACCAAGCAAAATGCCAGAGCAAACTCGCTCGCTACCGCGTGTGCCCACAACAACACGAACAAGCGCGGCGAGTGGCATCGCCAAGCTCAAGTACAGTGGCTCCCACAAATTGGTCAAACTCTTCCCAAATGAAAGCTCCGAGGACATGAGGAGCGACCATACACTGAACGGTAG
>JBAVRC010000742.1:0-5197 GCA_049694615.1 Thermosynechococcaceae cyanobacterium
CACTCAACCGCGAAGATTTAGAGAAAGGGGCAGAGCCCGATTCTTGCTACTATATCCGGACGGTTGGTCAAATTCGCGGCAGAACGGTAAACCTTGCAACCGATCCGCCACCCGACTTGGTTGTGGAAGTCGATATTTCTAACCCCTCCAGCCAGCGCATTGAAATTTATCAGCAATTGGGGGTTTCTGAAATTTGGCAGTATTCAAGCCAGCGCTTTCAGATTTTGACGCTTCAGGCTGGCCAATATTGCGCTAGCAATTGTAGTCCCACATTTCCGATAGTATCGACAGTTGTTATCCATCAATTCCTCAAACGGGCGGAAATGGAAGACGATACCACCTTAATCCGAGCTTGGCGGCAATGGATTCAACAGCACAGGGCATCCTCCTGAGTTGACTGCATGGTTTGGTTCCTGCTGTGGCGATCGCCCACTTCACGCTAAAATGTTAAGGAACTTGTAGTAACTCGAACTTTTGTTGAGGACGCTGCATTTCGGCTGTTTCAGGTTGCCTTGTATGCAATGTATTATCAACCGACGTGCCGAGTTTTCGGCCAGCCATCGTTACTGGTTGCCGGAATGCTCTGAACTCGTCAACTTTCAACAGTTTGGGGCCTGTGCGCGTTTTCCGGGGCATGGCCATAACTACGTCTTGTATGTGTCCATGCTGGGGGATCTGGACTGCTACGGCATGGTGCTGAACTTGTCGGATGTGAAGCAGATTATCAAGCGAGAAATTACCGATCAGCTTGATTTTGCTTACTTAAACGACGTTTGGCCAGAATTTCAGGAAACCTTGCCCACCACCGAAAATATCGCCCGGCAGATCTGGCAGCGATTAGCGCCCCATCTGCCCATTGTCAAAATTCAGTTATTTGAACATCCGCGCCTTTGGGCCGAGTATCAAGGAGAAGGAATGGAAGCCACGTTAAGTGTTGGAACTCATTTTAGCGCCGCCCATCGGTTAGCGCTGCCGGATCTCTCCTTTGAGGAGAATTGTGCCATTTATGGCAAATGTGCTCGACCCAATGGCCATGGCCATAACTACCATGTGGAAGTCACCGTTAAGGGGCAAATTCATCCTCGCACTGGGATGATTGTGGATTTGGTCACCCTCCACAAAGCCGTTGAGGAATTTGTGATTGAACCGTTGGACCACACCTTTTTGAACAAGGACATTCCCTACTTTGCGACTGTGGTCCCCACCGCTGAAAACATTGCGGTGTATATTGCCCAATTGCTGAAGTCTCCCATCCAAGCATTGGGCGCAACCCTTGAGCGGGTCAAGGTAATTGAAAGTCCCAATAATTCCTGCGAAATTGATTGCCGTTTTCTGGATGCCGATATTCTTGAATCGTCGCAGAGCGAGCCCGCTTTGGTCGGCTAGGCTGGGGTGGATAACAAGTCCTGATACAAATTGCTGAGTTGTTGGGCAACCCCTGGCCAGCTAAATTCCGTTTGAACGCGTTTCTGGGCCGTTTGTCCCAACTGGTGTCGCCAAATTGGATCGGCGAGGATGCGGTCTAGGGCATGGGCCAAGGTTTTAACATCCTGGGGACAAACCAATAGTCCAGTTTGTTCGGGAATGACGGTAAACTGCAAACCGCCCACGTCGCTGGCCACCACGGGGGTGCCACTGGCCATGGCTTCAATAGCCACCAATCCGAAGGGTTCATAGTGACTGGGGACTGCACAAACCGTCGCCGCCGCATAGTAGAGCGGCAGGTCTGCATCGGAAATGCGTCCGGGAAACTGCACAATATCGCTCAATCCCAGCTCATGAACCAGTTTTTCGATGCGATCGCGTTCTCGGCCATCGGTATACCCCGGTCGGCTACCGCCGCCGATGATCAAGCACAGTTCGCCGCTGTGGCGAAACGAGGATTGAGCGATCGCCCGCACCAGGGTTTCAATGCCTTTACGAGGATCGAAGCGACCGACATAAAACACCACTTTTTGGGCCGCAGGAACTTCCAATCGAGCACGGGCTTCGGCTTGGGATACTGATCCAAACCGTTTTGTATCTGTTCCGCAGGGAATGATAGTCAGTTGTCCCTGGGGCGATATCAAGGTGTGCAAATAGGATTTTTCCTGGGGGCTGGTGGCCACAATGCGATCCACCGTTTCTAAGCACTGCTTTTCCACAGCCATCCGGGTGGCCGCGATCGCTGGAATGTCGGGCACGGTCCGGTACTTGACCGCTCCCACAGAATGATAGGTATGCACCTGCACTAAGGACTGATGGGCTTTTAGGGTCATGCCGACCCAACTGGAGAGCCAATAATGGGTATGAATTAAGGCGTATTGACTCCCCTGCTGGGTTTGGAATTGCAACCATTGCGCCACAAACGCCGGCAAATGTTCAAATAATTCGTTGCGGGGCAAAAATTCCATGGGACCTGCTTGGAGCCGAATCGTGCGACAGCGCGGTCCATGCTCAATGATGGGCGCTTGTTCAGGAGACGACTGTCGGGTAAAGAGATCGATGGTCCAACCCAACGCCGCTAATGCCTCGCCCACTTGGCGAACATACACATTCTGGCCCCCTGCTTCTTCACCGCCAATGTCAATGGCTGGGTCGCCATCCACGGAAATAAAGGCAATTCTGGAGGGAAGGGGAGCGGTAGTGTCGTGGGATTCCTGGACTGCCATAACTGGACCTGATGCGAATAGAGCGAGTTTCGCCGCAAGGCGCAAAATGTCAACCCATGCCGCAGCACGGTTCAAATTAAAGGTATTTTACCAATTAACGTTTTGTTCTCTGACTTTGCTAGGTGTGCAGAGGATTCTTGTCAATGATCTGGGTCACGGATGGGTGTAGATTGCGATCGCTAAATTTTGGGATCCCAATCACGCGATCGCCTCTGTTCAGCCACTATGGTGAATACAACGCCTTTGAACACCAACGTTGCCATCGGAAACCCTTCAACAACGGTATCGTCTCAAAGTTGTAGATGCCCCAAGTCTGAATACTTGACTATCCCTTCGCCCCCTACATCGCCATGATCACCTCTAACCTTCGCCGCACCGTCACTGCCGTTGCCCTGTTAGCTACATTAGGCATGCTTGGGATGGCTTTACCCAGTGATGCGTTCAAGTATCGTCCACCCGCCGACCGACAGCGGCCCAATGGCCGACAAGGGGCGGCAACCCGTGGTCCTTGTGTTAGAGATCAGTTTGTCTTTGCGCCCTTGTTGCCCACATCCAACTATGGGCAAACGGTTGCAGCCTATCCCACCTTGCATTGGTATCAAGCCAACCATACATTTTCTTGGATGCGTTTTAGGTTGTATAACACTCAAAATCAAACGCCTGAGTCTTATCCGATTTATGAAACAACGCTCCAATTGCAAAACAATACACCTTTGGTGAGCCTGAAGCTTCCTGATCAGGCAGGGTTTCCTGCATTAGAAGTCGGTCGCGAATATCTCTGGAAAGTAACACTCATCTGTTCTCAAGGCGGGCCTGATGACGACAGCGCCGATGGTTCGCAGCAAACCATTCAAGGTTGGTTAACCCGGTCTGCACCCAGCCCAACGCTCCAATCTCAATTGAGGCAGACCCAACGGCCTTATGAGGTTTATGCCGAAGAAGGGTTCTGGTACGATGCGGTTTCGGATTTAGCAACTCGCCGTCAGCAACAGCCGCAGGACCCTCAGCTTGCCGCAGATTGGCAAGCATTGCTCAAGGAAACGGCTTTGGCATCAACACCTGTGGCGACACAGCCGTAAAACCGTTCTGAGGGACAATCCAACAGGCTGAATCCTCAAATGCATCGGGGTCAAATTCCAGATTTTTCACAAACCGATTCCAAAGACATCCCGTTTTGTCGATCTTTATTACACTAAGGAGAATTAAATAACCCCGGCGATTGAAATCGCGGCTATACAAACGAAACCCACCTGCGTGGGTTGAAATGTTTTCCTAGTCCGCCTTGGCGAAACCTGCCCAACGGGCTTAGGCGGACTTTGTCTGTATAGGCGCAGTTTCAACCGCTAGCTAGAAATCTGGATGTTATTTAATCCACGATCCTAAGTTGATACCCATCTGGGAATACTAAAACTGCCAAGTTACAATGATATCTGCTTCAGAGGTTGAGCTATGTCAGGAATGCGGAGGGCGGATCGTCAAAATTCAAATAATGACAATGAACGCAACAACCCGCACGCCCGAAAGCTGGAACCGCTCCTTTATCATGAACTAAAACAGCAACGAGATAATGCTAGGGCTGATAAGTATCTGCTGAAACAAGAAAAAGAACAATTGCAACAACAACTTCAAACTTCACAAGATAAAGTTGATGAATGGGAGGAGCGCACAACTCAAAATTACCAACTCTATCTTGATGAGCAGCAAAAGTATAAACACACTCTTTGCCTCTATAACGAAGAGAACGCAAGAGCCATTGAATTACTTGCCAAGTACGAAGAAGTGGAAGCTCAGCGTGTGCAATATCTAACGCTATATAATACAGCACAGACGCAACTTAAATTTGAAAAAAGTTCAAAAGCTAGTATCAAAGGATGGGAAACTCGTCGGAAGAACGAGAACGAGCGCCTAAAACAGCAAATTAGCGACATGGTTGTCCTCCTACGTGAGTCCATAGAACGAAAGGAAGAAAGTATAAACTATCTCTACCTCATGGGTGATCGGATGAATAGAATTCAGCATTTAATGGATTCGGCAGAGCTAGAATCAAACCAAGATCCAGTTGGACTTTTAGAAAAATTAATGCGAATCTGGTTGCTTGTCCAAAAAATTCTCGCTGAATAAGGCGTTATGAAACAGCAACAAGGCTTTACTTCTCAGCGACAAGCAAGTATTGGAGAGAAAATTCATCAAATTGCTGATCAACTTAATCAGGAAAGTAATCTACAGATTAAAGCAATCTCCCGGATATTAGGAGCTGCTGGACAAATTGCTGAAAATCATGATCGGCTGATTGATGAAATTGTCGATATGGTCGAGGAAGATCTAGATAATCAAGTTTGTGTGTATCAGGTAAACAACTTCACCGTTGATATTCTTAAACAGCAGTTTAGAACATTAGGTGAAGCCAAGTCTCACTTTGGATTGAAAGCCAGTAGTTGGATAACTCTTGCAAATAAGTTAAATAATCCATCTGTCCGAAACTCAATATCCACTGATAACCCTCTTTAATCACTCTGGGGGGAGAAAAATATTCCCAGAATCTGAAA
>JBAVRC010000743.1:0-1555 GCA_049694615.1 Thermosynechococcaceae cyanobacterium
CATCAAATGGGGGTGATAGCTCTGAATCAGCGTTAATGCATCCTCCGCTGTGGAAGCGGAGACAACGCCATAGCCCTCTGCCTCAAAGTGATCGATCAAGGCAAGGGAAATAGCAGGATCGTCTTCTACCACAAGGAGCGTTAGGGGCATTCATCAGACATCCAGAAGGATCTTCCCTCATCATAGAAACAAAGAAGCGCTTGCACACCCATTGCACATGACTTTCCTATGCAAAACTTGCATATAGCCCGCCATACCCCCTCAACCGAATCCCTGAAGGGTGTGATAGTCTGTCTGGACAGTTCTCCATCTTCATGCTGTTGTGTCCCGACCGATTTATTCCTTCGTTATCCCGCTCTATAACGAGGAAGACTCCCTAAACGAGCTCTATCGTCAACTGAGCCGCTTATTCGACACCCTAGATGGGGACGCCGAGTTGATCTTGGTGGACGACGGCAGCCGCGATCGCTCTCTGGAATTGCTGCGATCGCTCCATGCCCAAGATCCACGGGTGCGTTACTTGAGTTTGGCTCGCAACTTTGGTCATCAAATTGCCCTCTCGGCAGGGTTACAGTTTGCGCAGGGCAAAGCCGTCATTGTGATGGATGCCGACCTCCAAGACCCGCCGGAGGTGGTGCCAGCCCTGATTCAACAATGGCAAGACGGTTTTCAAGTCGTGTACGGTCAACGGCTGAGCCGCCAGAAAGAAGGATTCATCAAACGCTGGACTGCTTTTGGTTTCTATCGGATTTTGCAGCAACTCTCCGACGTCGCCATTCCTGCCGACACGGGCGATTTTTGTTTAATGGATCAGGCCGTGGTGGAAATCCTCAACCGCATGCCGGAGCGCAACCGTTATATTCGCGGGCTGCGGGCTTGGGTGGGCTTTCGTCAAACCGCCGTGGGCTTTCATCGACCGGGCCGTTATGCCGGAACCGTCAAATATACCTTTCGCAAGTCCCTACGACTGGCCATTAATAGCATCCTCGGCTTTTCTACCGTACCGCTGCGATTGGCCACCTATCTGGGTCTCTTTTCCGCTGCCTTTGCTGGACTCATGATGGCACTCATTTTGTACTGGCGCTTTTTTGACCCCTCTGTCACCGCCCACCGCTTGGAAGGTTTTGGCATCATTGCGATCGCCATTTTCTTTTTGGGCGCAGTTCAGTTAATTTGTATCGGCATTTTAGGGGAATATATCGGTCGCATCTACGAAGAAGTCAAAGGCCGACCCCTCTATACCCTCAAGGAAGTTGGCGGATTTGAAGGGTAGGGAATTGTTACCATTTAGCTCCGACCGTTGATCAAGGGGACAACTCAGGAGGTTTCTGATGAGCCTAGAAACAGGGGTCAAAACATCGTTGTATGAGGCAGACTATCAACTCTGGCTAGAGCAAACCCTGGAGCAATTGCGATCGCATGATTTTAACAATCTTGACCTAGACCACTTGACTGAGGAAATAGAAGACTTGGGGAAAAGAGACAAGCGATCCCTTTCAAGTTACTTAGGGCTTGCTGAAAAAGTATTTGGAGGCAGCTTAGAGGGGTCCCAAAA
>JBAVRC010000744.1:0-10322 GCA_049694615.1 Thermosynechococcaceae cyanobacterium
GTCTTTTGGAATTTGAAACTACAGTAATTCTAATTTTTATCCAATACAGTTTCTTCATCAAAAGCGTGGATGCTTTCATGATGGAGCTTGGGAATCATGTCGAAAAGCCTGAAACGGAATGCCTTATCCGTCGTTGATACGATCACCCTAGCGGTTGCTGGAACCGCACCGTCCTACTCCCTCAATGCCACCACTGCCGCATTGATTGGCGCTGTAGGATTGGCGTCGCCGGGTGCATTGCTCTATGGTGCCATTCCCATGTTTGGGATCTCTTTCGCATTTAAATACTTGAACCAATGGCGCGCCGATGCGGGGACAGCCTATGCTTGGGTGGGCCGATCCATTAATCCCTATTTGGGGTTTCTCTCTGCTTGGACTTTTTTGATCCTCAGCACCGCTTTTATGGTTGCAGCAGCTCTTCCAGTGGGTGTAATCACGTTAGCGTGGGTTGCACCCCAACTTCAAGAGAATGTGATGGCATCTGCCATTGTGGGCGGTGTATGGTTTGCGGCAGTGGCAACGATGACTATTTTAGGCGTGCAATTGGCCGCTGGTGTCCAAAGGATCATGACCAGCATCGAAGCGATCGCCCTGTTAACCTTGGCGATCGCAGCCTTTCTCAAATTCTCGGCTGCACCGCTGAATGCCTTTTCTCTAAACTGGTTTTCGCCCTTAGCCTTTGGCAATTTCCAAACCTTTATGGCGGGAATGCTGGTAGCAGTCTTCTACTACTTCGGATGGGATGTTTCTTCTAACGTATCTGAAGAAACTGAACATTCAAATGCAGCTCCTGGCGATAGCGGTGTCATCGGCATGATTGGCATTGTTATCCTATTTCTGCTGATCCAAGTTTCGGTGCAAATGGGGATGACCACCGAGATGGTCGAGAAAAATAGTGCAAATCTTCTCTCAACATTCGGCGATGCAATTTTGCCTCGACCTTGGGGACAGATTGCAGTGCTGGCCGTGTTGCTGAGCACGGTGGGAACCATCGGCACCCAAATGACGCAGTGTGCTCGAACCCTATTTTCGATGGGTCGCGATCGCGTGATTCACGAGAAATTTGCGGAGATCCACCCCCGTTTTCAAACGCCCTGGCTAGCAGGATTGGTGATTACAGTATTGGCCCTGTTTTTGATGATTTTGTCTAGCTCTAGCGAGAGCATCGGTGCGGTGATGGAGAGTCTCATTAGTGCCATTGGCGTGATGGTGTCCTTCTACTACGGCATGACCGGATTAGCCTGTGCCTACTACTACCGTAAAGTGCTGCGGAGTAATGCAAAAACGTTTTTTATGAAGGGCATATGGCCTGTGAGTTCAGCTATTTTTCTACTCATTCTGGCGGCAATACAACTGCCTGAGTTGGGGTGGTCGGTTTCGCTGCTTACGATTGGGGCGATCGCGATTGGATGCTTGCCAATGGTGTACTTTCGACTCAGGTATCGCAGTTCTTTTTATGCATCATCATCCGAGTCCTATAGCCTGCGCACAAGTCGTCGGGTAGAGCGCCCTCTAGAAAGAGTTTAGAAGCCTTGAACAACAATCGAAAGTCCACCATTATTGACAGAAGATTATGCAAATTAATGCTTTCGCAGCGCTCGAACAAGGTGCCGCGTTACAACCCTTTAGTTTTCAAGCCGCGCCACTCAAGGCATTCGATTGTGCCATCAAAGTGATGGCTTGCGGCATTTGTCATTCCGATATCCACATGATCCACAACGATTGGGACATGTCGCGCTATCCTCTGGTGCCGGGACATGAGGTCATTGGGGAAGTGGTTGATGTGGGTTCGCAAGTCACGCACCTGAAGGAAGGCGATCGCGTGGGTGTAGGTTGGCAGCAAGCAGCCTGTATGCACTGCCTGGATTGCATGAGAGGCGATCACAACCTCTGCGATCAGGCCGAGGGATTAATTGTCAGTGGCTATGGTGGCTTTGCCGACTATATGGTGGTGGACTCGCGCTTTGCCTTCATCCTCCCAGACGGAATTTCAACTCAATCTGCAGGACCCATTCTGTGCGGGGGAGCCACCGTTTATTCTGGGTTGCGAAATGCTGGGATGACTTCGGGGCAGAATGTTGGGGTCATTGGCATGGGAGGACTGGGACACTTAGCGATTCAGTTTGCGAGCCGTCTCGGAAATCGAGTAACGGTCTTCACCACCTCTCCTGATAAGGCAGAATTTGCGACCAACTTAGGGGCACATGAAGCGATCTTGGTCCCTCCCGGCAGCTCGCCTCCCTTACCGATGCGCAAGTTGAATGTGCTCATCAACACCGCGAACCAGGCTTTAGATTGGCTCGGTTATGTCAATCATCTCGATTCCAACGGGACCTTTGTATTTGTTGGGATTCCGAGTGAGCCATTTACGATTCCAGTTACGCCGCTGACCTCTAAACAGCGCCGCATTATGGGATCTGAGATTGGCAGCCCTGCCACGATTACAGAAATGCTCCAGATTGTGGATCAATTTGGTATTCAGCCTATGGTTGAAATGTTTCCCCTCGCGCAAGCGAATGAAGCCCTGCAAAAAGTGCGTGAGAACAAAGTGCGCTACCGAGCCGTCCTCACGATTTGACTGTGACGTTGATGTCGCACTCCGCCTACGCTTGGGCCGTTGAAGCAGCCAGTTCTTCGAGCTGTTGTTGCTGGTCCTGGGAAATACAGGATTGGATCAACGGTTCTAGGTCGCCTTCTAACACTTGCTCTAGGGGAAAGTTGCGGTTCAGGCGATGGTCGCTAGCCCGATTATCTTTGTAGTTGTAGGTGCGGATTTTTTCGGACCGCGACCCGGTTCCCACCTGCGATCGCCGCATGGACGACACCGCATCTTGCTGTTCGCGTAATTTCATCTCGTAGAGCTTCGCCCGCAAAATTTGTAGCGCTCGCTCCTTGTTTTGCAATTGCGATCGCTCTTCCGTGCAGAAAATCCGAATCCCCGTCGGTTTGTGGAACAGGTCCGCCGCCGTTTCCACCTTGTTTACGTTTTGGCCGCCTGCGCCGCCGGATCGCGCCGTAGACATTTCAATGTCTTTTGGATCGATGTGAATTTCCACATCGTCCACTTCCGGCATGATGGCCACAGTGGCCGTGGAGGTATGCACCCGCCCAGAGGCTTCGGTGGCTGGCACCCGTTGTACCCGATGCACCCCGGCTTCGTATTTGAGTTTGCTATAAACGCGATCGCCTTGGATTTCCAGGATGGCTTCCTTAAATCCGCCCATTTCCCCCAGGGATTCGCTCAGTAGCTTGACGCGCCAATGCTGACCTTCGGCGTATTTTGAGTACAACCGCACCAGATCGCCAGCCCAAATACTGGCCTCATCGCCCCCGGTCCCAGCCCGAATTTCCAACATAATATTCTTATCGTCGTTCGGGTCGCTGGGCAGCAGCAAAAGCTTCAGTTGCCTCTCCAGCGCAGCAATTTTCTCCGTGAGATCGGCAACCTCTAAGGCGGCCATCTCCCGCAGTTCCAGATCGCTCGCCGACTCTTTCAAAATTTGTTGGGCATCCGTCAGTTCTTGCTGAGCCGTCTTCCAGGCATCGAAGGTGTTGACGGTTTCCTCCAACCCCGCACGGGCCTTCGCCACCCGTTGAATTTCCCCCGGATCGACGGCTACTTCAGGATCGCCCAGCCGACGGGTCAATTCATGGAAGGTTTGCTCAACTGACTTGAGCTTGTCCAGCAAATAGGCTTCAGCCATATCCGTTTAACTTCAAACCATAAAAAACAGGGAAACTAACAGGGCACAAACGCTACAATATTGGCCCCACAATGATTTCTCTAGTTTAACCGAAAACATTCCGTCCCTCATCCCCACGCACCAACGAAGCCTCTGAGCACAACAACCTATGATGCAACGCAAAAAACTGCTGATCACCGGAGCCAGTGGCTATTTAGGGTGGCACCTCGGACAGGCAGCCCAAAACGCCTGGGACGTCTATGGCCTCACCGGAACAAAACGCGTCCAGGATCCCGCCATCCAGAACGTTCGGGTTGATTTGACCCATGAGATCGCCCTGCAAGCGGCCCTACATCAGATTCAACCCGATGCCCTCATTCATGCCGCAGCCTTATCTCGTCCCAATACCTGCGAGGTCGATCCAGACTTGTCCTTTGCGGTGAATGTCCAAGCGGCTTGGCAGATTGCAGACTATTGCGCCGAACGGGACATTCCCTGTGTCTTTACCTCCACCGATCAAGTCTTCGATGGTCAAAAGGCTCCTTATGGCGAAACGGACCCGGTTGCCCCCATCAATCGATATGGCGAACATAAAGTCTTGGCAGAAGAAGGAATGCGATCGCGCTATCCCCACACCATCATTTGCCGCTTGCCCTTGCTTTACGGTCTCGCCCCCCAAGGCAAGACCTTTCTACAGGGATTTGTGTCGCAACTCCGGGCAGGTGAACCCTTAAAGGCATTTACCGACGAAATTCGGACCCCCGTCAGCGGACAATCGGCAGCACAAGGCATTTTGTTGGCCCTCAGCGCCCATCAACCCTATTTGCACTTAGGCGGACGCGAACGCTTATCTCGGTACGCCTTTGCCTGTATGTTGGCGGATGCGTTGGGGTTGCCCGCCAACCTGATTCAACCTTGCCACCAAGCCGATGTCCCCATGGCTGCCCCACGTCCCCAGGATGTCTCCCTCGATAGTGCATTGGCCCAAAGCCTGGGCTACAAGCCTCTAACTGTTCAAGCGGATTTAGGCGCAATGCTGCACCAGAACCTAGACGATTAGAAAGGGTTGGGTTATTGCCGCCAACTATCGCGGCGGAGGAGCGGGTTAATCAGTTCATTGAGCCCTTCTCCAATTAAGGACAAGCCCACCACCAATAACGTCATTGCTAAACCCGGAAACAACGCAGTCCACCACACCCCACCGGTCGAAAGTCCGCTGAGGGCTTGGCGAAGCTCATGGCCCCACTCCGGCACGGCTTCCGGTAAGCCTAGCCCCAAAAAACCTAACCCAGCCAAGGTCAAAATTGCGTCGGCTGCGTTCAATGTGAACAATACGGGTACACTCTGAATAACATTTAGCAATAAGTAACGGGTTAAGACTCGCCAGGGGGAGGCTCCAGTTGCTTGGGCTGCCTCCACAAATAATTCGGTTTTGACGCTAACGGTATGGTTGCGCACGACGCGATAATACTGTGGCACATAGGCCACACTCAGGGCGATCGCGGCATTTAGGACCCCCCGTCCAACGACAAAAGCCACCGTTACCGATAACAGTAAACCGGGCAATGTATAAATCGTATCCATGAGGAACAGCAAAATGCGGTCCAACCGCCCCCCCAAATATCCGCTAAACAGCCCCAACGGCACCCCAATAACCAGACTAAATAACGTAGCAACAATCACCACCTGCAAAGCCGCTTGAGATCCGAAGAGGGTACGGGAAAACACATCGTACCCCTGCACATCTGTCCCAAACCAATGGGCAGCGGAGGGCGGATCGCTAATCGGATTGCTCAAGAATTCCGTTGGGCTTTGCAGCCAACCAATGGACTGCAACAGCGGCGAGGTCACAGCAGCAATGAGATAGATCACCGTCATCACGAGCCCCAAGACCATAAACTGGGTCGATAGGCCCGATTGGCTCAGGGTTTTCATCAAGCGAGGCGGGCGAGGCTTGGTAAGGGTCATGGGCAAGTCCACACCACTTTCTTAAGGAATCACAATATTATAGTGCTGCAAAATTTACACTTTCAGGTAGAATCTAGACCATCGTTTGCTTTTTTCGGCAAATATTTAAAGGTGTAGGAGGACGGACCCCATGACTCTCTCTCAACGTTTACCGAACGATATGACCGCGCTACAGAAGGAAAGCCCCGTCCTCCGCATCTGGGGTCGCTCTTCCCTCAAAGGTCATGTTTCCATTAGCGGCGCTAAGAATTCGGCCCTCGTGCTCATGACTGGGGCCCTATTGGCCTCCGATGCTTGCCGATTGCACAATGTCCCATCTCTGGCTGATATCGCCAGCATGGGTAAGATTTTATCAGCGCTGGGGGTTAAGTTAACCCATGATCGCGATGGCCTGACCATTGATGCTAGCCACATTACCCAAACCGAAGCGCCCTATGAAATGGTCAGCCAATTGCGGGCCAGCTTTTTTGCCTTAGGACCACTATTGGCCCGCACTGGGGTTGCCAAAATGCCCCTCCCTGGTGGCTGTGCCATTGGCGCACGCCCGGTTGAACTGCATGTACGCGGGCTCCAACAGATGGGTGCAAATGTCTATATTGAGCATGGGGTGGTTCATGCCTATGCCCGTCGCTTGCAAGGGGCGCGCATCTACCTCGACTACCCCAGCGTCGGCGCAACGGAAACCCTGATGATGGCTGCGGCCTTAGCCGATGGCGAAACCATTTTGGAAAATGCAGCCCAGGAACCGGAAGTGATCGATCTGGCCAACTTCTGCAACGCCATGGGAGCCAAAATATACGGCGCTGGCACCAATACCATTACCATTGTCGGCGTGTCCGAAATGCACGGCGTGGACTACACCATTATTCCTGACCGCATTGAAGCGGGTACTTTTTTGATTGCTGGGGCCATTACCCAATCCGAAATTACACTAGCTCCGGTCATTCCCGACCATTTGGCGGCGGCGATCGCCAAGCTAAAGGACATCGGCGTCAAAATTGTGCAAGAAGACCACGACGCTGTACGGGTCATTCCCGGACTCATCCATCGCGGCACGGACATTGAAACCTTGCCCTATCCCGGCTTCCCGACCGATATGCAAGCCCTGTTCATGGCATTGCTCACCTTGTGCGAAGGCAACAGCGTGATTACGGAAACGGTCTTTGAAAATCGCTTGGGCCATGTCCCGGAACTGATTCGGATGGGTGCTCATATCCGGGTTAAGGGCAACCATGCCGTCATTCAAGGGGTACCCTTCCTGTCGGGAGCACCTGTCTCTGGAACTGATTTGCGTGCTTCAGCGGCGTTGGTGGTTGCAGCATTGGCCGCCGAGGGGCAAACCACGATTTCGGGTCTCCAGTACTTGGATCGGGGCTACGAAAATATCGAGTCCAAATTGAGAGGGTTGGGGGCACGGGTCGAACGGGTGCAATCGCTCCAGACCGCTTCCCTAGCTGGGGTTTCTCGGAACTAACCCGTTAGGGAACAGTAACTCGACACACCCGATAGTGCAAAAACAGTTCCTGTCCGACTTGGGTCACGTTTAGCAACTCCAATTTTGGAGCCAAGTCTTGGGTAAACCCCACACCTGCAACAGGTGTGGGGGCTTTTTCTGAGCCCAAGAGAACTGGACAAATCGTGAGGTGCAGTTCGTCGATTAAATCGACTTCTAGGAGGGCAGCCACCACTTCGCCGCCCCCTAATACGGCAATCTGTTGAATGTTGCGGCGATGCAGGGCTGCGAAGGCATGGTGCCAATTAATGTTGCGATCGCCTGTTTCTGCCGCCAGAATTTCATCAAAGGCAGTCGTCCCTTCCCAGCGTTTAGCCCCAGTTGGCGTGGTGAGGAGGTATCGGGGTATCGGTTGGCCAAAAAAGCGGAGGGTCGGGTCAATCTCCCCAGACCGGGTGCAGACAATCTGTATGGGTTGTTCGGGTTTGCCGGATTGCACCCGCCCTTGGATTAACGCTGGGTTGAGGACTCGCATTGCCGAACCGCCGGCCCGGAGTGTACCTGCCCCAAATAAGACCGCATCTGCTGCTGCAACCTGTCGTTCTAGGTGATCGAAATCCGCCTGCGACCCAAACCGAGGATGCGATCGCATCTTATCGGAAATTTTGCCATCGGCACTCATGGCTAGAACCACGGTTGTATGGGGTCGCTCCAACATCACCGCACCATCAGATCCAGAATTCATGGCCCTTTGACTCCGATTTGCCAACCAACTGTAGAAGTGTCCCAATCCATCTGTTGCATACTGGCAATATACGCCAGTATGGAAACGTATCCATCGCCGTTGGGGAGAGGAGCCAGAGTTTGCCGGACGCCATTCGTCAAGCACAGCCGCCGTTGGAGTTTTTGCCGCCCGCCTTCAACCCCTGGGTGTTTCGCGTCATTCGGGGACTTTTGCCTGCATGGATGCACTACAAACTGAAAATTACTGAAGTCGAAATCCGTGACTTGGAACGGTTGGTCGATCTTTATCATCAATTCCAACAGGGACAGGCCCGTCTCTTTTTGGCCTTCCGTCATCCCACCACCGACGACCCCTTCACCATGGCGACCCTCATCTGGCGTCTACTGCCACAGGCCGCTCGACGACTAGGCAAACCCCTATCCATGCCTGTGCATAGTCATTTTATCTATGATCGCGGTATTCCGCTTTGGGCCGGACCGTTGGTGAGTTGGTTGTTTCCACGCTTAGGCGGTACACCCATTTTGCGCGGCAGGGCTGATCGCCTCGGGCTAAAAACAGCTCGCGACCTATTGGCCAATAGTGCCTTCCCGTTGGCGGCAGCGCCTGAGGGGGCTACCAATGACCACAGCGAACTCATGAATTCCCTCGAGCCGGGTGTAGCGCAACTGGGTTTCTGGTGCGCCGAAGACCTCGATAAGGCCGGACGGACCGAGGCAACGTTGATTGTTCCCATCGGGATTCGGTATGTGTACCTGAAGGCACCCTGGCCTCAACTCGAAACGGCCCTCACTCACATCGAGCAGTCCTGTGGCTTGGCTCAACCGGGGGTAACGGCTGGTATTCTGGCCGATCGCCAAGCGGATGTACTGTATGGTCGCATTTTTACCGTAGCAGAGCACCTGCTGGACTTAACGGAAAATTTTTACCGTCGGTTCCACGGCTGTACCTTTGCTGCTGTCAACGAACTTACCCCGCAAGGCGGCGAACGCAGCGAAAAATTTAACACCCGACTCAAGAGCCACCTAGAAGTTGCGTTACACGTGGCCGAAAACCGATTAGAGGTCAAACCCCAAGGAACGTTTGTCGATCGCTGCCGTCGCCTGGAGCAAGCGGGGTGGGATCGGATCTTTCGCGAAGATATTGTGCAACTGTCTCCGGTGGAACGAGGTCTGGCCGACATGATTGCCGAAGAAGCCAGTTTGGCCCTTTGGCACATGCGATTAGCCGAACGACTCACGGTGATTACAGGCGACTATATTTTGCAAAAGCCGACTGCCGAACGCTTTGCTGAAATTGTCATTATTTTGTGGCGGATCACGGCCTGGTTGCAGGGCAAGTCAGCCCAACAACCGCCCCCCCTCGGACCCCGTCGCGTCTGCATCTCTATTGGCGAACCCCTTTCGGTCACTCAGCGCTGGCCCTATTACCAGGAAAATCGCCGCAATGCCCGCGAGTCGGTTAAACAACTGACTGAGGATCTCCAACAGGCGTTGGAGAAAATGCTGCTTTGAGCCAGGATTGATCGCGTTCTGGCTTGCCGTCTTCAACTGCGATCGATGATTCAATCTGGGGCAATCTCCAGTCCGGCGGCGGCGATCGCCCGTTGCATCAACTCGGTTAAGTCCAGCCGCAAGGCCCATTGGGTCAGGTAGGCAAAATCGAGAGAATCTCCTTGGACCTTGAGTACGCCCAATACATCGCGCCATTGCTTTTCGGATTGGCTCTGTTTTCCCCAGAGCAGTTTTGCCAGAATTACATCTTCGGGGGAAGAAAAGTTAAACGTACCTGCACCAGGAACATTGATCGGTCGAATCCGTTGAAATCGGATGCGATCAAAGTCGCCCGTCCGCGACAGAACTAGGTCGGCACGAGAAATCGATTCCATGTGCGTGATACCCAGTGATGTCATTCGGCCTGATCGCACATCCTCAATACCCGGTACATAAAAGCCTTCCGTCTCTAATACGGCAACCAGTCGATCAATATCGGTCGGTGCAATGTCCATGACGATATCTAGGTCTCGTGTGGTTCTGGGTTCGCCATAGGCAATGGCAGCAACTCCGCCCGTGATGTAGTAGGGCACCTCTAAGGTGGTGAGAATCCGATGCAGGATGGCTGCTAGTCCGGTTGAGTCTTGAATCCAGGTCATTGGGTTGAGATGGGGGGTATAGTTGGGTGGCAGGTCTTCTTGCAGCCATGCCAAGGCAACTTTCTGGGCAAAAGCGGATTCGGGGAGATCTCCAAAGCGCGATCGCAGACTGCTCAACGAAAATTGTCGCGCCGATCGAATCATGTCATTCCCCATCGTGAGTCGCTGTAGGGGCGATCGCTGTCGGAGTAGGTGAAAGAAGAAGCGATCGGACTCAACTGAGGTATCGATGGATTGGGGTTGGTAGGCAGAGTCGGACATTTGGCTTACCCCCAAGGGACGACCTATGGACACGATTAAATTGGTATTACAAATGCTTATAGA